>JBILVW010000220.1:0-5237 GCA_044370205.1 Pirellulales bacterium
TGACCAGCGTAGGCAGGATGCCGAAGCGCAGGCAGCATCGAGTGAGCGAAGGGCAGGATGCCCGTAGCGAACGTCCGGCTCCTGGGGCGTGGGCAGCCCCTCGCCGGCGAGAACCCGAAGAGCCCAGAATCGAGCCTCAAACGAAAGCTTCGGCTGTTTCGGCCGGTGCCGGGCCGTATCGGAGCGGGGCCATCGTGAAACTGGCGCGGCCCTGGCTCACGCTGCGGACGGCCGCGGAATAGCCGAACATGCTCGCCAGCGGGGCTTCGGCGGTGAGCACGTTCACGCCGCCGCGGATCTCGGTGGCCGTGATGATCGCCCGCCGCTGCTGCAAATCGTTGATCACGTCACCGAGGTGCTCCTCAGGCACGGTCACCTCCACCCTCATGAGCGGCTCGAGCAGCACGCTCCCTGCCTCGGCAAGCATCCGATCGACCGTCTCGGCGGCCGCCATGCGGACCGCCACGTCGGAGGGGGGTGGCTCCGGGATCGGGCTCTCCAGCACGATGATCCGCACCGCCCAGAGCGGACAGCCCTTGAGGCCGCCCCGCTCGGCACTCTCGCGGACCGACTGCGTCATGAGCGCCGCCAGCTCCGCGAGCGATTCACTCTCCGGAAACCAGCCCTGCTCCACCGTTACCGGCCCCTGCGACTCCACCGGCTCTGCCCGCAGCGTGACCGTGGCCTGGAGATTCTGCCCGCCCACCTGGCGATTGATGCTCCCGCTCACCGTCACCGGCCGACCGAGCGACTCCTTGTAGCTCACCCGCGGCTTGTGGACGCGGCACTTGAGATTGAAATCCCGCTCCAGGCGATGCCTGATCACCTCGAGGTGCAGCTCGCCCATGCCCGAGATCAGCGTCTGCCCCGTCTCCTCGCTTTCGACGGCGAGGAAGGTCGGATCCTGCCGCTTCATCATCTCGAGCGTCTCGGAGAGCTTCTTCCGCTCGAGGCTCGTCTCCGGCTCGATCGCCATCGAGATCACGGTCTCGGGAAACTGAATCGTCTCGAGCAGGATCGGGTGGGCCGCGTCGCAGAGCGTGTCGCCCGTGATGCTCGCGCGTGGCCCGATCACGCCGACGATGTCGCCGGCGAAGGCCTCCTCGATCTGCTCGCGGCGATCGGCCTGCACGTGCCAGAGCTGGGCGATGTTTTCCTTCTTCTGTCGCAGCGGATTCCAGGCCCGGCTCCCTGCCTTGAGCGTGCCGGAATACACCCGCACGAAGTAGAGGTCGCCGTGCTTCTCGGCGATGATCTTGAACACGAGCCCGCAGAACGGCTCCTTCGGGTCGGGCTTCCGCACGATGGCCGTGGCCGCGCCCCCCTTCTTCGGATCGAGCTTCGCAGGATCGATGCCCTCCACCGGCGGCACGTCGGCCGGGCTCGGCAGATACCAGGCCACGGCGTCGAGCACCGGCTGGATGCCGATGCAGTCGAGGGCGGAACCGGCCAGCACCGGCACCACCTGCCGGGCGATCGTCGCCTGACGGATGGCCTTCCGCATGAGCTCGGGCGGGATCGGGGCCTCGTTCATCGCCAGCTCGGCAATCTCGTCGGAGACATCGAAGAGCGTGGAGACGAGGTGCTCGCGGTATTCCGCCGCGACGTCGGCGAGCTCGGCGGGGATCGACTCCCGGCTGATGGCGGCGAGCGCCGTCCCCCCGGCCAACGCCTCGTCCTTGGGCGGAAACGTGAGCAGCTGCATCTCGACGAGATCGACGATGCCGCGAAACGGATCCTTCACGTGGGGCGGCCCCAGCCCCAAGGGCACGTGCACCACGAGCGGCTTCGCCCCGAGCCGCTTCTCGATCTGATCGACGGTGCCGAAGAAGTCGGCCCCCTCGCGATCGAGCTTGTTGATCAGCGCGATCCGCGGCACGCCGTACTTGTCGGCCTGCCGCCAGACCGTCTCGCTCTGGGCCTCCACGCCCTCCCGCGCACTGAACACGACCACGGCGCCGTCGAGCACCCGCAGGCTCCGCTCGACCTCCGCCGTGAAATCGACGTGCCCGGGCGTGTCGATCAGGTTCACCGTCACGTCCCGCCACTGGAACGACACGGCCGCGGAGTAGATCGTGATCCCGCGTTCCTGCTCCTCCGGATCGAAGTCGGTGATCGTGGTGCCGCGGTCGACCTCGCCGAGACGGTGGCTGGTCTTCGTGAAAAAAAGCATCCGCTCCGTGAGCGTCGTCTTGCCGGCATCGATGTGGGCCACGATGCCGATGTTGCGAATCGTGTCGAGCGAGCGGGGCATGGTCACATCCGTTCCACGGTGCCGATGCCGAGCAGCTCGAGCCCCTTGCGGAGCACACGGCCGGTGAGGTCGCAGAGGGCGAGCCGAGAGTCGCGGTCGGCCCCCTCGGCCTTGAGCACGGACAGCTCGTCGTAGAAGGTCGAATAGCAGCCAGCCAGGTCGTACAGCCAGGCCGTGAGCACGTTGGGCCGGTAATCAGCCTCGACGTCCTCGAGCGTTTCGGAGAACCGCAGCAGTTCGAGGGCCAGCGCCCGCTCCCGCGGATGGGCGAGCCGCACGTCGCGACAGGCCCCGCGCAGGGCGGCCCGGTCGATGCCCCCCTTCGTGAAGATGCCCTCCACGCGGGCAGCCGCATACTGCATGTAGGCCGCGGTATTCCCCGTGAGCTGGAGCATCTTGTCGAAGCTGAAGACGTAATCGGTCGTACGATTCTGGGAGAGGTCGGCGTACTTGATCGCCCCGATGCCCACCGTCTCGGCCACGTGCCGTCGCTCGGCCGCCGTCAGGTTGCCCCGAGCCTCGTCCCCCGATTCCACGATCGCCGCCGCCCGCTCCACACCCTCGTCGAGCAAGGCCTCCAGGCCCACGGTGTCGCCGGCCCGGGTCTTGAACGGCCGGCCGTCTTCGCCGAGCACCGTGCCGAAGGCGACGTGCACGAGCGTCACGCCCGGGATGCCCTGCCGCCGCGCGGTCTCGAACACCTGCTCGAAGTGCTGCCCCTGCCGGTGGTCCACGACGTAGAGGATGCGATCGGGATGCCAGTGTTCGAGCCGCCACCGGATCGTGGCGAGGTCGGTGGTGGCGTAGAGAAACGCGCCGTCGGCCTTGCGGATGAGGAGCGGCGGCGCGTCGTCGCCGGCGAGAAACACGCCGATCGCGCCGCGGCTCTCACGGGCCAGCCCCTTGGCCACGAGATCGTTCACCGTCGCGGCCAGGAGCGGCTGAAAGAAGCTCTCGCCGAGCGTATGGTCGAAGGAGACGTGCAGCCGCGAGTAGATCCGGTCGATCTCGGCACGGCAGACCGGCATGAACCGCTCCCAGAGGGCTCGGTTCTCGGGGTCGCCCTCGTGGAGCTTGGCCGTCTCGGCCAGCACCTCGCGGCCCGCATCGGGATGCCTCGCCGCCAGCGCCGCCGCCTCGGGATCAGCCTCGAGTTCCTCGGGCTTGGCGTCGGCCACCTTGCGCACGAGCCGGTAGAGCCGGCCCAGTTCGGCCGTCGGATCGGCCGCGAAGGCCTCGTCGTCGCGGCAGTGCTTCCAGCCCCAGAGGATCATCCCGAACTGGGTGCCCCAGTCGCCGAGATGGTTGTCGGTGATCACAGGATGGCCGCGGAACCGCAGAATCCGAGCCAGCGCGTCGCCGATCACGGTCGAGCGGATGTGGCCCACGTGCATCGGCTTGGCCACGTTGGGCGAGCTGTAGTCGATGACGATCGTCTCGGGCCGGGCCACCGAAGGCACGCCCATGCGATCGTCACGCACCGCCGCCGCGACCGCCGCGGCGAGGGCGTCGTCGCGGACCCGCACGTTGATGAACCCCGGCCCCACGGGCTCGCCAGGGGGCTCGAACAGGTCGGCATAGCCGGGCACGGCCACGAGCCGCTCGATGATCGCCGCAGCCACGTCGCGGGGTTTCTTGCCGGCAGGCTTCGCCAGGGCCATCGCCATGGTGCCTGAATAGTCGCCGAACTTGGCCTCGGCGGTTTCCCGCACCTGGTCGGCAATCGAGGCCAACTCTGCCGGCGGCAGGGACACGATCCCCTCGGCCGCGAGTCGTTCGAGGGCTGCTGCGAACATCCGCCGCAGGGCGGCCCGGAAGGCCACGGGGGGCTGTTGGCCGTCGGCGTCGCTCATCCGGCCGTCACTCCGGCCGCCTCGGCGGGCAGCGGCACCCGCTTGGCGTCGCTCCACAACTGCTCGATGTCCCAATACCCGCGGGCGTCGGCGTCGAAGAGATGCACCATCACGTCGCCGTAGTCGAGCACGATCCAGCGGCCCTCTTCGTAGCCCTCGGCCCCGCGCTTCCGGTCGTGGAGTTCGGTTTTCACGGCCTTCTCGATCTCGTCGGCCATCGCATGAATCTGCCGCCGGCTCGAACCGGTGGCGACGACGAAGTAGTCGAACACGGGCGTGAGGCCGCGAAGATCGAGCACCTTTACGTCCGTGCCCCGGGTCTCAGCCGCGACGCGGGCCGCCGTCAGGGCGAGGGCCCGCGCCCGGTCGGGGCGAGCAGGATGGGATGCCGATTCCTGGCGGGCGGAGGTCACGAGGGCAGCGTTCCGGGGAGACGAACGGGATCGATGTGTCGGATTCTATCCGGCTGCCGCACCGACGCGAACGGCCGCGAGGCCGATTCCGGCGAGCACGAGGTCGGGAATCTCGATGGCTCCGGGCAACGCATCGCGGACCACGCCTCGGGAGCCGCCGGTGAGGAAGAGCTCGGCCTTCCCGCCGCTGGCGGCCTGGGCCTCGGCCACGAGGCGGGCGACGGCGCCCCGCATCCCCCAGCCGATGCCCGCGGCGATCGCCTGCTGGGTGGACCGCCCCGGCATGGCCGGCGGGAGTTCGTGATCGAGGGCCGCCACCTCCGGCAGCCGGCTTGTCCCGTCGGCCAAGGCACGGGCGAGCAGCATCGGCCCGGGCAGGATCGCCCCCCCCAGAAACCGCCCATCGGCCGCCACGATGTCCACGGTGGTCGCCGTGCCGCAATCGACCACGATCGCCGGCTGGCCCGGCTCTTTGACGACCGCCGCGGCCGCCGCCGCGGCCACGCGATCGATGCCGACCCGGGCGGGCTCGACGACGTCCACTCCGATCGGCAGATGGGCGTGCGTGAGCCGCTGCTGCCGGACGGGATGCCGCCGGGTGGCAGTCAGCTCCGCGATCACCGCCTCGAGCCGTGCTGCCGCGGCATGATGCACGGCCGCCACGAGCACGACCGCCGGCCCCGGCGCGACGGAGTCGAGCCAGCCGGCGAAATTTTC
>JBILVW010000371.1:0-3274 GCA_044370205.1 Pirellulales bacterium
TATCTCTGGCGGTCGCAGTCGTTTCCGCACGGCGCCATCCTGCTCACGGGCACGGGCGTCGTTCCCGACGAGTCGTTCACGCTCGCCGCGGCCGACCGCGTCTCGATCACGATCGACGGCATCGGCCCGCTCGACAACCCCGTCGTGGTCGTCTGATCCCGCCTGGACAGACAGACAAACAAACAGACAAACAGGAGTCCGCATCCATGGCAGCACTGCACGGCACACTGCACGGCGACAACTTCGTCGCCGGCCGACTCGTCGGGTCGCCGCGGGGCTTCTCCGCGACGAGCCCGCTCGACGGCCGCGAGTTACCCGGCCATTTTTCGCTCGCGGCGCTCGACGATGCCGATGCGGCGATGCAGGCCGCAGCGGCCGCAGCCGAGCCGCTCGCGGCCACGACGGGCGAAGCGCGGGCCGCCTTTCTCGAGCGGATCGGCGACGAGATCATGGCCCTCGGCGATGCCCTCATCGAACGGGCCGCCCTGGAAACGGCACTGCCCGCGGCCCGGCTCACGGGAGAACGCCTTCGCACCGTCAACCAGCTCAAGCTCTTCGCCGCGATGGCCCGCGACGGCGGGTGGATGGATCCGCGGATCGACCCTGCCCAGCCCGATCGGCAGCCCCTGCCGCGGCCCGACCTGCGGCGCTTGAAGCGGCCCCTCGGGCCGGTCGTCGTGTTTGGTTCGAGCAATTTCCCGCTCGCCTTCTCGGTGGCGGGGGGCGACACGGCAAGCGCGCTGTGCACGGGCAATCCCGTCGTCGTGAAGGCCCATCGGGCGCATCCGGGCACCTCGGAGCTCGTGGCCGGCGCGATCGAGCGGGCGGCCCGAGCCTGCGGCATGCCGGCGGGCACGTTCTCGATGCTGCACGGCGAGGGGAGCGTGATCGGCACGGCGCTCGTGAGGCATCCGGCGGCCACGGCCGTCGGGTTCACCGGGTCGCGGGCCGCGGGGCGGGCGCTGTGCGATGCAGCCGCGGCGCGGCCCGATCCGATCCCGGTGTTCGCGGAGATGAGCAGCCTCAATCCGATGTTCCTGCTGCCCGGAGCGCTCGCCGACCGCGGCGGCGAGGTCGCCAAGGGGTTCGTCGCCTCGATGACGCTCGGCGTGGGGCAGTTCTGCACGAAGCCGGGGCTCGTCTTCGCCGTGGCCGGTGCCGATCTCGACCGCTTCAAGGCCGCCGTGGCGGAAGCGATCGCGGCCTCGACGCCGGCGTCGATGCTCTCGGCCGACATCCGCGCCGCCTTCGAGCACGGCTGCGACGCCGTCTCGACCGCGCGGGGCGCGGCGGTGATCGCCCGGTCGGCGACCGCCGCCGAGGCGCACAAGACGCAGGCTGCGGGGCTCGTCGTGGAAACGACCGCCGACGCCTTCCTCGCCAATCCCGCGCTCGCTGAAGAGGTGTTCGGCCCGTTCAGCCTCATCGTCGCGGTGCCCGCGGTCGAGAAGATGGAATCGCTCGCCCGGCGGCTCGATGGCCAGCTCACGGCCACGCTCCATGGCACGCCGCGCGATCTCGAGGCGGCGGGCGGCCTCCTCGACATCCTCGCCACGAAAGCGGGGAGGGTGATCGTCAACGGCTTTCCGACGGGCGTCGAGGTCTGCCATGCGATGCAGCATGGCGGGCCGTGGCCGGCGACGAGCGACAGCCGGTTCACGAGCGTGGGCTCGGCGGCCCTCGAGCGGTTCGTGCGGCCTGTCTGCTATCAGGACGTGCCCGATGCGCTGCTGCCGCCCGCGCTCAAGAATGCCAACCCTCTGGGCATCGACAGGCTCGTCAACGGCGTGCGTTCCAAAGCTTTCCTGGAGTGAATCCATGCGAGATCATCGTCGGTAGACAACGTGGATTCTCTTGCTCGGATCGCTGCTGTCCGCGGCCCGCACCACCAGCGACGCCAACTCAGGCCCCGCGGCCCCGTCGGCCGCCTTCACTTCGGCCAGCGGCAAAAGCAGGCTGAAGACGACCGTGGCGACGATTCCCAAACCGCGTGGCAAGGCTGTGAACATCTGGCAGGGATTCCGTCGTGCCGACAGACGAACGAATGCGAGCTCAATCGCCGGGATCATCTAATTCGACGCGGGCACCATGCGGGTCGAGCCGGTCGTGTAGCCGCCGTCGACGAGGAGCGTTTGGCCGGTGATGTAGCCGCTGGCGTCGCTCGCCAGAAAGACGACGACGCCGTCGAGGTCGCCCGGCTGGCCAGGCCGACGCAGCGGCGTGCGGGCCACGATCGATTGCAACCATTCGTCGTCGCGGTACATCACGTCGTTTTGGGCCGTGCGAAAGAATCCCGGCGCGAGGCAGTTGACGGTGATGCCATGGGGGCCGAAGGCATCGGCGAGGCTCATCGTGAGCTGGCGAATGCCGCCGCGACTGGCGGTGTACGGGGCCAGGCCGCCGAAGCCGAACACGCTCGTGATGCTGCCGACCGTGATGATCCGGCCGCAGCCGCGGGCCGTCATCTGCCGGCCGATGGCCTGCGACATGAAGAACGTGCCGCGGAGGTTCGTGTCGAGCACGGTGTTCCAGTCGTTCCACGTCACGTCACCGACCGGCTTGCGGACGTTGCAGCCGGCGTTGTTGACGAGGATGTCGACCGGCCCGGCCTCGATCGCCGCGGCGGCCGCAGCATGGATGCTCGCCTCGCTCGTGAGGTCGAGGGCCAGCGCCGTCACGCGCCGGCCGAGCGCTTCGAGTTCCGCCCGTGGACCGGCGAGCGAATCGATGGAGCGGGCAGTGATCACGAGATCGGCGCCGGCCCGCGCGAGCGCCTTGGCCATCTGCAGGCCGAGGCCGCGGCTGGCTCCCGTCACCACCGCGGTGCGGCCGGCGAGCGAGAAGAGCGAGAGATCGGGCGGAAGGCCGCTCACGGCTGTAGCACCACCTTCACGAGGCCGGGTTCCTGGCGGTGCAGTCGCGCGAAGAGTTCCGGACCTTCGACGAGCGGCGCCACGCGGCTGACGAAGCCGGAGAGATCAACCCGCTTCTCCGCCACGAGGCGGATCGCCTCGGGGTAGCAGCCGGCCGCGCAGCACGAGCCCTGCAGGCGGATCTGCCGCGTGACGACCTGCTGCAGCGGCAGTTCGATCGCAGGCGACACGTTGCCGACGAGCACCACCGTGCCGCCGCGGGTGGCCGCATCGATGGCCGTCTGCACCGGGGCGGTCGCGCCGACCGCCTCGATCACGAGATCGGCGCCGTCGCTGTCGGCCGAGGATTTCCCCCAGTCCGCGGCCTGCCGGCCGGCGTCGGGGCCCGCGGTGATGGTCTC
>JBILVW010000221.1:0-5200 GCA_044370205.1 Pirellulales bacterium
AGCCCGGCATGCGAAACCCGAACAGGCCCGGATTGCCGATGTTGAGCTTGATGATCTCGTGACCCTCGCGCTCGAGCTGGTCGGCGCGGCGGGCCAGCGCCCCGCGGATCTCGTAGCGGACGTCGTGGAGGTGCTCGGAGGCGCGGAGTTGGGGCAGGCTCATGGGGGAACACTCGCGTGCGAAGAGAAAGCGTTCAAGAGTACCACGCGGACTACGGCATCATTTCGCGAGGGCGGCGTGCAGCGCGTCCCAGGGCAGCGGCGTCCAGGGCACGGCGGCCGGCAGGCTCGTCTGCTCGGCGGCCGTGACCGCCCGCGGGTCGAATCCGCCGGCCTCGACCTTCTCGATGGCCTTGTCCACCGCTACGGAAAGCCGTTCGAGCCACTCGGGCACCTCGACGCCGGATCCGCTCGCCACGCCACGGAAGCCCGCTGCCTTGGCCTCGAGCGCGGCGCCCGCCCCCGCGGGCTGGCCGGTCGCCAGCTCGGCGGCCGCCGGCTCGACGAGCGCCTCGAGCTCATCCTGCTCGAGCGCCGCCGTGAATGGCCGCCGCACGCGGTCGGCCACGCTCGCCAGCCGCACGCCCCACTGGGCCTCCAGCTGGGCGAGTCGCTTCACCAGCTCGTCGGCCGTCTCCGCCGTCTCGTCCCGCATCCGCTGCCGCCACGACTCGGCCGCCTGTACCGCCCCACGGCGTGCGAGCACGCGATGGGCCATGTTCACCGGCCTGAGCGTCCAGGCGATGCGGTCGTATTCCGACTTCAGTCGCAGGTAGTCGAGAAGGATGTGCAGGCACTCGCCGCGATCCGACTGCGTGGTCGTGGAGTTCCAGTCGCGATACTCGGCGTGGTTCTCGGCGATGCTCTCGAGCACGAGCCGCAGCCGGGCCACCGCCTGATTCATGGGAAGCGCACCGCTCGCCAGATCCTCCAGCAGCCGCGTGGGCTGCCGTGGCCTGCGCTGCTCGCCGCGCGGCTCATCGCCCGTGAAGTCTTCGGGCTCGGCCCGTTCGAGGAGCCGCTCGATGTAGGGCCGCACACCGCCGCGGAGAATGCCGCGGAGCGACGCCGGCGTGAGGACGTGCTGCGTGAACAGGCCGCTGCCGTAGTCCTCGATGAACCGTCTCGTCACCGTGAAGGCCTTGTCGTCACGTACCCGCTCGAGCACCGAGAGCCGCAGCTGGCGGGCGTGGGTCATCCAGGTCTCGAGGAGCTTCGGCACGAGCAGCGCGAGGCCGTCGAGAATCCGCTGGGTGGCGACCTCGGCGGTCACGTCGGGAGTCGATGCGCTCTCGACGATCCGTTCGACGAGCGCCCCCGTCGCCGCCTCGAACACCCGGTCGAACTCGCTCACGCTCGCGGCCCCCGGGGGCCGCCGGCTCTCGAGCGCCTTGGCCAGCTGCACGATCGCGGCCGTCTCCGTCACGAGCCCGACCCGCGGCAGACAGCCCGCCAGCCGCTCGAAGAGTCGCTCACGGCTGCGAGCCCGGGCGATCCGGTCGGGACGGCCGCCCCGCGAGAGCGGCACGTAGAGCACGGCCTTGCCCGCGAGCCGCCCGCGGACCCGCTCGAGCTCCGCTCTCGCCGCTGCCGAGTCGCCGGCGAAGAATGCGGCGAACAGCCTGCCGATCGTGCCGCCGCGCGGCGTGCCGCGGCGGCCGATGTGCAGCCTCGCGGCCAGAATCCAGAGCGTCTCGCTGGCCCGCACGGCCGCGTCCACCAGCCGCTCGGCGGCCGCATCCCGCTGCCACCGGAGCCGGTCGAACTCAGTGGGCGACATGCCCGGCGGCGGCGTCTGGTCGCGGCCGGCGACCACGTTGGCCGCGCCGACGAGCCCGCGCCGCAGCCGCCGCAGCGAATGCCGCCAGCCGATCACGGCGTCGATCTCCTCGCGGGCCGGTTCCGTGCCGGCGGCCGCATCGGCCGCACACCAGGCCGTGACGGCGCGGCCCATCAGCCGGATCGTGCCGGCGAGCAGGTCGGCGGCATCCTCGAGGGCCGCCGGACCGCCGGCCACCGCGCCCGGCCCATCGACGTCGATCATGCCGCCATCGACACCGTCGTCGGCGGAGTCGCGCCAGACCATCGACTCGTAGGCCGAGGCCACGCTCTCCTCGCCGCTCGACTGCTCGTCGTCGTCGATGTCGATCTCGTCGTCATCATCGGGGCCGGAGCCGCGGCGGCTGCCGGGTTCACGGCCAGCGGCTGCCGTCTCGACGAGATCGACGAGGACCGTCGTGTTGGCCTCCATGAACTCGAGAAACCGCCGCAACCGTGACCGCCCCTCGGGCGATGCGTCGGCGGCGGCGAGATCGACCCACCGCGTCGCGGCGGCGAGCCAGAGGCCGCCCGTACGTTCCACGGCCTCGCCCTCGAGGAGCGAGGCCCAGTGCACGAGCAGGCCCTGCGCACCGTCGAGATCCCCTTCGCCCAACAGCGCCTGCGCCGCCTGGGCATGCGTCCGCGGCGATGTGAAACCGGACACTTCCTGCCGCCAGAAGCCCGGCGGTGTCGCCGGTGCGGTCATCCGCCGCTTCGCCAGCGCGGCGATCACCTCCCGCGTCGAGGCGGCGATCTCGCGGCCCGACACGTGCGGCACACCGGAGACGGTCGTCGTGGCGTAGCGATCCCACCAGGCCGCGAGCCGATCGAGTGCCGAGGCGGCCCGCGTGGCGACGGCCTGACTGCCGGCGAGCTCGGCCTGCCGCCAGGCCGCCGCATAGCCGTCGAGAATCGACTCCGTCACCTGCACGAGGTCGTCCACCCGGGGATCGGTGAGGCTCTCGCCCCCGGGTTCGTGCAGCGGAAATTGCCCGGACATGCCGAGGATGTTCCAGGGATCGACGGTCGCGCCGCACTCGATGGCGCGAAACAGAAGCCCGGTGGCCTCGTCGAGCTGGTCGAGCGGCCGCCCCACGTCGGCCGGGGTGCGCAGCAGGCCACGCCCCGCCGCGACGACGCGGCTCGTGATCCTGGCGAACATCCGGGCCGATGCCGCAGGCACCTCGCCGGCGAGGCGTTCGGCGGCGGCCGACCGGCCGAGCCGCGCGAACGCCGCCGCCAGCGCCACGTTCTCCACCTGGCGGGCCCGCCGGCCGGCGAGCACGGCGTTGATGTGGCGGCGGACGCCGCCGAACGGCTGGTGCAGCCGCCGCGACTCCTCTTCGAGCCGCCGCGCATGGTCGGTGGGCAGCGTCGAGAGCAGCCAGCGATAGAAGTCGTCGCGATAGCCGGCGATCCGTGGCAGCAGTTCGGCCAGAGGCAGCCCCGCCTGCCGCGCTCCAGGCCCGTGGCCCGAGAGTCCGGCCGCCATGAGGATCACGCCCGCCAGCACCGCGGCCGACTCCCACCGCAGCTGCGACTCGATCTCCGGCGACATGTCGCCCGCAGCCCGCATCTGCGCCGGCCAGGAGAGAATCCCGTCGAGGGTCACCTGCTGCAGCACCATGCGGCGGTAGCAGCCGTTCTCGTCGATCCGCGCCGGATCCCACATGCCGAACAGGTAGTTCGGACGGCTCGCAGCGGGATGCAGAAAGTCGAAGGCCCGGGGATCGACCGCCAGCTCCTCGAGCAGGTCGGGATCGAAATCGGCCTGCCGCAGGAGTGCCGGAGGCGCCCGCCGCAGAATCTCGAGCGCCGTGCCCACCATCTCCCCATACCGGCCGTGCGCCGCACCGACACCGGCGAGGAAGAGCGGGATCGGCCGCACCCGCTCGTGCGGATACGGCTCCGAGAGCCGGCCGTTCTCGAGCACGGCGACCGGCCGCCAGCCCACGTAGTCGTTGAGCCGATCGATCGCCGCCGACACGACGGCCTCGGGATCGGAGTCGTCGCCCGTGGCAGCGGCCGCGAGCACGGCCTGCACCGCAGCCATCACGAAGAAGGGCCGCTCGATCCCGCCCGGTGGCTGATGCTCGAGCAGATCGGCGTGGAACTTCCGATACCCGGGCAGCAGCCGCTCGAACACCTGTTCGATGACGAGACGGGCCTGGGTGGGATCGCGAAACGCGGCCTCGCTCGCGGCGAGATCGGCGAGCTGACAGGCGAGGAGCGACTCCACCCGGGCCGAGGTGTCGGGCTGCTCGATCGCGGCATCGGAGCCGGCCGGCTCCGCGTCGGTGAACAACGCGTTCATCGCCCGCCAGGCGGCCGGATCGAACGCCCCGGAGGAAAAACTAAAATACCCCAGCACGACCGCGGCAGGATCGCGGGCACCGGAGGGCTGCGGTGCCGGCGGCATCAGTCTCGAATGTCGGGGTGAGGGTGGTTCATGGCGGGACGCCATCAGGTTACCAGTTCGCACAGGCGGGGCAGCGGGAAGGTGGTTTGGCCCTGACCCCCGCGTTCCCACGCGGGGCTTCCATAAAAGCCCCCGGTGGAAACCGGGGGGTCGGCGCCGGATCAACCAGCCGCGTCACGGCGGTACCCGAATTAAACGCCAGCCGGCATGACGACACCCCGTTTTGTTGCGAACAAATGGCGGCGAATTATCCTCGATGCCTCTGCCTGTCGGTCCCCGGGTTGTACATCATGCCGCTTCATATCGTGTCGCACGCGTGTCTCGCCATCGCCATCGTCGTGCTGGCCTTCCCCGGTACGGCTCCGGCCCACGGCGAGGCCGTGATCTGCGGCTCGGTCGCCGACGAGTTCACCGCGCAGGCCGCCGGCCTCGAGCGGCAGTGGATCATCCAGATCCCGTCGGGCGTCGGCAGTTGGCGACTCGATCGCGTGACCGTCGGCGACGGGCTCGTCGTCGCGCAGACGGGCGACGGCGGCGTGCATGCGATCCAGGCCGCACGCGGTGCCGACGAGCTTCCTCCCGGCACGCTCCTCTGGTCGCAGCGGATCGGCACGCCCGGCGGACCGTCCGGCCCCGCGGGCATCGGGCCACATGTCGTCACCGTGGCCCGCGACCTCGGCATCGACGCGATCGATCGCCGCACCGGCGCGGTGGCCTGGACGAAAGAACTCGGCCAGCTTCCCGGCGCGGCCGCCGTGCCGGCCGGCGACTGGGTGTATGCGGCCGTGCCCAACGAGGGCGTTCTCCGGCTGCCGGTGAACCCCTGGCGGTCGGCCGCATCGCCGACGCCGGCCGGTCAGGCGAAGTCCGCGGCCGCCCGCGGCAAGCAGGCCGCCACGACTGCCTCGTTCGTCGAAAGCCTGGAGCCGAAGACGGTCAATGACGGTGGCGAAGTCGCCT
>JBILVW010000001.1:0-47521 GCA_044370205.1 Pirellulales bacterium
GGCGAGCAGCATCTTGCGTGGGAGCCGCGTGCTCGACAGCCGCGCGGGGATCACGATGAGGGCGGGAGATGACATGCGGGAAAGTGTATGCGAATTTCGCGTCGACGGGGCCGGCGACGCCTCATACAAGCCCCCATGCGCAAGCAGGGGGATCATGCGGCCGCAAGCAGAGTGATCGGCGCGCCGGTTGAAGCAGCGCGGATTATCCCCCGGCTTGCGCCTGGGGGCTTGTATGGGAAGGTCGCGAGCCTGGGGGCTTTTATCCCAGCTGCGCGTGGGCTTCGAGGAGCAACTCTTCGGTCTCGCTCCACCCGATGCAGCCGTCGGTGATCGACACGCCGTAGGCCAGCTTCGAACGGTCGCTCGTCGCCGGCTGGCTGCCGGCGTTGATGTTGCTCTCGAGCATCAGCCCCACGATCGACCGATCCCCCTCCACCCGCTGGGCGAGCACGTCCCGCCACACGATCGACTGGCGGCGGTGGTCCTTGCCCGAATTGGCGTGGCTGCAATCGACGATCACGCGGGGCGGCAGGCCGGCCGCCTCGAGCCGCTTCCGGGCCTCCTGCATGATCTCCGGCGAATAGTTCGAGCCACTCCGGCCGCCACGGAGCATGAGCACGCCCCAGGGATTGCCCGTGGTGGAGACGACCGCCGTGCCACCGTCGTTGTCGATGCCCAGGAAGCTGTGGGGCGTGCGGGCCGCCTGCATCGCATCGACCGCCGCCTGCAGCGAGCCGTCGGTGGAGTTCTTGAAGCCCACCGGCATCGAGAGGCCGCTGGCCATCTGGCGGTGCGTGGGGCTCTCGGTCGTTCGGGCCCCGATCGCCCCCAGCACGATCGTGTCGGCGATGTATTGCGGCGTGATCGGCTCCAGGAATTCCGTGGCCGTGGAGAGGCCCATGCTGCCGATCTCGATCAGCAGGCCGCGGGCGATCCGCAGGCCCGTGGCCACGTCGAACGTGTCGTCGAGGTGCGGATCGTTGATCAGGCCCTTCCAGCCCACCGTCGTCCGTGGCTTCTCGAAATAGACCCGCATGATCACGAGCAGCCGGTCGGCCACCCGGTCAGCCAGCTGCTTGAGCCGGCCGGCGTAGTCGCGGGCGGCGTCGAGATCGTGGATCGAGCAGGGCCCCACCACCGCCATCACCCGCGGGTCGGCGCCGGCGAGCACCTGCTCCACGGCGTGGCGGCCCGCCACGATCGTGGCCCGGGCGGCGTCGTCGAGCGGCAGCAGGTTGCACAGCCGCGACGGCGGCACGAGCGACTCCAGGCTCTTGATGCGTAGGTTGGATGTGGCGAGCATCCCACAACTTTACCCGACAAATCCGCCGCGCGCAGGCCTCATAGTGCGGGAGCCGACGGAATCGGCGAAAGCTCGAGGAGCATTGGGAACTTTCGACCTGTCAGGCAAGGCAGCTTCGCAGGTCGTGAAAGGAGAAAGTTTCCACGCGACGAGACTTTTGCCGTTCCGGCGGCGGTGCCGACGTGGCATTTGACCGACGCTGAAATGGCTGGTTCAATCCGAGTCCGGAACGGTCCTGCGGGGCCGAGGATGGCAGACCGGCGGACGGGAAGGAGCTCGCACCGTGACCAAGCATGTGTTCGTGACCGGCGGCGTCGTCAGTTCGCTGGGCAAGGGGCTCACGAGCGCCTCGATCGGCATGCTCCTCGAGGCCCGCGGCCTCCGGGTGCGGATGCAGAAGCTCGACCCCTACATCAACGTCGATCCGGGCACGATGAGCCCGTACCAGCACGGCGAGGTGTACGTGCTCGACGATGGGAGCGAGACCGACCTCGACCTCGGCCATTACGAGCGGTTCACCTCCACGAAGCTCACCCGCGAGAGCAACTACACCACCGGCCAGATCTATCTTTCGGTGATCAACAAGGAGCGACGGGGCGAGTTTCTGGGGAATACCGTGCAGGTGATTCCCCACATCACCAACGAGATCAAGGAGATGGTGAAAAACCTCGCCGCTCCCGACGTGGACGTGGTGATCACCGAGATCGGCGGCACGGTGGGCGACATCGAGAGCCTTCCCTTCCTGGAGGCGATCCGGCAGATTCCGCTGGAGGTGGGCCGCGAGAACTGCATGTTCATCCATCTCACGCTCGTGCCCTACCTCAAGGCGGCCGGCGAGTTGAAGACGAAGCCCTCCCAGCACTCGGTGGGCCTCCTCCGCCAGATCGGCATCCAGCCCGACGTGCTCGTCTGCCGCACGGAACGGGCCCTCGACGTGAGCGACCGCGAGAAGATCGCCCTCTTCTGCAACGTGCCGCTCGACTGCGTGATCGAGGAGCGCGACAAGGACTTCTCGATCTACGAGGTGCCCCTCTCGCTCCAGTCGAACAAGATCGACGAGATCGTGCTGCGGCGGTTCGGCCTGCAGGCCCCGGCGGCCGACCTCGAGGAGTGGCACGAGATCCTGCACCGGCTGCGAAACCCCGAGCACGAGGTCTCGATCGCGCTGGTGGGCAAGTACGCCGAGCATCGCGACGCCTACAAGAGCATCTACGAGGCCCTCGACCATGGCGGCATCGCCTGTCGCACGCAGGTGCGGGTGCAGCCGATCAAGAGCGAGGACATCGAGCGGGAAGGGGCCGAGCGGCTGCTCGCCGGCTTCGACGGCCTGCTCGTGCCCGGCGGCTTCGGCGAGCGGGGCATCGAGGGAAAGGTGGAGGCGATCCGCTTCGCCCGCGAGCGCAGGCTCCCCTTCCTCGGCATCTGCCTCGGCATGCAGTGCGCCGTGATCGACGTGGCCCGCAGCTGCGCCGGCCTCGAGGGGGCCCACTCCACCGAGTTCGCCCGCAACACGCCCCATCCCGTGATCTGCCTGATGGACGAGCAGCACTCGGTGGTGGACAAGGGGGGCACGATGCGACTCGGCGCCCAGCCCGCCGTGCTCGTCGAGGGCACGCGGTCGGCCGCCGCCTACGGCACGACCCGCATCTCCGAACGGCATCGCCACCGCTATGAGTTCAACGGCAAATATCGGGAGAAGCTCGAGCAGGCCGGTCTCGTGATCGCGGGCACGAGCCCCGACGGCGGCCTCGTGGAGATCGTGGAGCTCGCCGACCACCCCTGGTTCGTGGCGGTGCAGTTCCACCCCGAGTTCAAGAGCAAGCCCACCGCCGCCCACCCGCTCTTCGCGGGCCTCGTCGCCGCCGCCGTCGAACGCCACGCCGGCAGCGCCTGGGTCGCCGAGGCGTGACGCTGGCCCGCCGAGGCGTGACGCTTCGCTCAGCGGTTGGCGCCGCCTCAGGGCTACCCATGCCATGTCGCCGGACGTTCGCTGCGCCCATCCTGGGCTCCGCTCTCTCGATGCTGCCTGCGCTTCGGCATCCATGCCTGCGCTGGTCAGCAACGCCGACGCCACGGCACGGGTAGCCCCGAGGCTTCCTCTTCAGATTCGCAGGGGGAGGCGAGGGGCCGGGGCTGCCCATGCCCCGGGAGTCGGCGTTGGCGGCGAGCGGAGCCATGGATGGCGGAGCGAAGACGCCATCGAGTGAGCGAAGGGCAGGATGCCCGTAGCGAACGTCCGGCGACGGGGCGTGGGCAGTTCCGGCCTCTCGCCGGCTGGATGCTTGCAGGCGTCAGCTACACTACGGAGCATTCACCCGAAGAGACATCCATGACTACAGACGACCTGACGTCCGAGCCGCAGGCGCCGCCGGCGACGTTCGACTTTTTGATCCACACGCTCTTCACCCAGGCGCTGATGGCCCTGGGGCGGATTCCCAATCCGATCACCAATAAGACGCACAAGAACCTCGCCTCCGCGCGGCACTTCGTCGCGATGCTCGCGATGCTCGAGCAGAAGACGGCCGGCAACCTCACCGAGGAGGAGCGGCGGGTGCTCGAGGAGATGCAGCACCAGCTGCGGATGCAGATCGTCGCGGAGCAGGAGTGAGCGTCGCATGACCGCCCTGCTGCTCGACGGCCGTGCCCTGGCCGGAAAGATCGAGGACTCCCTCCGCGCCGAGGTCGAGACCTTCGCCGACATGTTCAAGCGGCGGCCGCGGCTCGTGGTCGTGCTCGTGGGCGACATGGCCGCGAGCGCGAGCTATGTGAAGAGCAAGGCGGCCGCGGCGGACCGCGTGGGCATCGATGCGGAGGTGGTGCGGGTGCCGGCGACGATCGACACGGCGGCGCTCGTGGCTCTCGTGCGGGCGATCGCTCACGACGAGCACGGGCCGGCCGACGGGATCCTCGTGCAGCTGCCGTTGCCCGAACACGTCGACTCGATCGCCGTGCTCGATGCCGTGCCGCCTGACCGTGACGTGGACGGCTTCCATCCGGAGAACGCCGGCCTGCTCTCGCAGGGGCGGCCACGGTTCGTGCCCTGCACGGCGGCGGGCGTGCAGCGGATGCTGATCGACGCCGGGATCGAGACCGCCGGCCGGCATGCCGTGATCATCGGCCGCAGCGACATCGTGGGGAAGCCGCTGGCCCTGCTGCTCTCGGCGAAGGGTACGGGCGGTGACGCCACCGTGACGATCTGCCACAGCCGCTCGGCCGATCTGCCGGCGATCACCCGTTCAGCCGACATCCTCGTGGCCGCGGTGGGCCGGCCGCGGCTCGTCACGGCCGACATGGTGCGGCCGGGGGCGGCCGTGATCGACGTCGGCATCAACAGAGTGGACGGCAAGCTCGTGGGCGACGTCGACTTCGAGCCGGTGCGGAAGGTGGCCGGCTGGATCTCGCCCGTGCCGGGGGGCGTGGGGCCGCTCACGGTCGCCATGCTCATCTCCAACACGCTGCTCGCCGCCGAATTGCGGCTTGGCAGGCGGTAAAACCGCCTTGTTCGGTCGGGGGGCGATCGGTACCCTCCCCGCCCGCATGGTCGGTCAGGTCGGGCGAAACCGCCCACCTTGCCCGTCCGTGTGCAGACCCCGCGGGCGGTCCTAGCGGGACCGGCGGTGGGCCGATAGCGGCGTCCGGACCGATGCAGACCGGCAGTCGATCGGCACGGACGAGGTGAGAACACAGATTCCATGCATTATTTCCTGCGTGCGTTGCGTGAGGCCGCCAAGAGCTGGCCCCTTTTGGCCGCCGCTCTTCTCTGCTCCGCCGGCGTGGCCGCCCTCTGGGGCGCCAACATCGCGGCCCTCTTTCCGATCATCGAGGTGACGCTCAAGGGCGAGTCGCTCCAGTCGTGGAACGAGCGACGGATCGTCGATGCCCGGGGCCGCGTGGAGGCGGCGGATGCCGACCGGGTGAAGATCGAGGAGAAACTCGCCGGCGACGGCCTCGACGCCGCCGCCAAGGTCAAGCTCCGCAACCGCCTCGACTCGCTCGATCTCACCCGCCGCGGCGAAGAGGCCATCGTCTACTCGGGCGAGAAGCTCCGGCCCTGGCTCGACCGCTTCCTGCCCGTCGACCCGTTCAAGACGGTGCTGCTCGTCGTCGTGTTCGTCGTCGTGAGCACGTTCCTCAAGCACCTGCTGCTGCTGGGCAGCACGCTTCTCGTCGGCTGGGTGGCGATGAACATCAGCCGCAACATCCGGCTCAAGGTGTTCGACAAGGCCCTGGAACTCGACCGGGCCCAGTTCATGAGACACGGCTCGGCCGGGTTCATGGCCCAGGTGACGAGCACCTCGGAGATGCTGGCCAGCGGCATCACGAGCGTGTACGGCGGGGCCGTCACGGAGCCCCTCAAGATCCTCGCCTGCCTCGGCTGTGCGATGATGGTGTCGTGGCGGCTGACACTCGCCTGCCTGCTGCTCGCCCCGGTGGTGGGCTTCCTGATGGTCTGGCTCAACCGGCGAATCCGGACCATTTCGAAGGGCGTGCTCGCCCGCTCGAAGGGCTTC
Source organism: Pirellulales bacterium (assembly GCA_044370205.1). Lineage (GTDB taxonomy): Bacteria > Planctomycetota > Planctomycetia > Pirellulales > UBA1268 > QWPN01. The sequence continues at coordinate 5,815 of JBILVW010000001.1, forward strand.
CACCACGTGCTGCTCGAAGCGCTCAACAACGTGCTCACCGTGCAGGCCTACACGATGGAGGAGTTCGAGCGACAGCGGTTCCGCAACTGCACGGCCGACATGCTGCGGACGGGCATGTGGCACACCTTCTATCACGCCCTGGCCAACCCGATCACCGAGATCCTGGGCATCGGGATGGTGGCCACGTCGATCGCCGTGGGCGCCTGGCTCGTGATCAACCAAGAGACGCGGATCTTCGGAATCACGATCACCGACCAGCCCATGACCGTGCCCGGCATCATGATCTTCTTCGGCTTCCTGATCGGGGCGAGCGACCCGGTCCGCAAGCTCTCGGGCGTGATCACCGGGCTCAACGTGGGCACCGTGGGCGCCCAGGCGCTCTACCCGCTGCTCGACACGCCGTCGAAGCTGGCCGAGCCGGCCCATCCGCGGCAAGTGGCCTCGCCGCACCGCGAGATCCGCCTGGAGAACGTCTCGTTCAGCTACGACGGCATCGACACGGTGCTCAAGGACGTCAACGTGTCGATCCGGTTCGGCGAGCGGATCGCCATCGTGGGTCCCAACGGCGGCGGCAAGAGCACGCTCGTGAACGTCATCTGCCGGTTTTACGATCCGACCGGGGGCCGCGTGCTGCTCGACGGCGTGCCACTCACCGAGATGTCGCTGCACGACCTGCGGCGGCGGATCGCGATGGTGACGCAGCAGACCGAGCTCTTCAACGAGTCGATCCACTACAACATCAAGTACGGCCGCTGGGACGCCACCGACGCCGAGATCGAGGAGGCGGCCCGCAAGGCCCACGCCCACGAGTTCATCGCCGACTTTCCCGACGGCTACCGCACGATGGTCGGTCCGAACGGCTTCCGCCTTTCGGGCGGCCAGCGGCAGCGGATCTCGCTGGCCCGGGCGTTCCTCCGGAATGCCGAGATCCTCGTGCTCGACGAGGCCACCAGCCAGATCGACGTGGAGAGCGAACGGCTCATCCACGAGGCCCTCGCGAAATACGTCGAGAACCGGACGGTGATCATGATCACCCACCGGGCGAGCACGCTGGCCCTGGCCGACTCGATCATCGAGGTGGAGCACGGCCAGGCGACGAAGCGGCCTGCCGCACAGCACCGGGCCGCATGAGGCGTGCTACAATTCCCGGCATGTCAGCCATGATTTCGTGCGTGTGTGGCTATCGTGGTGCCGGCATCGGCGACGGATCCACGATGGTCTGCCCGATCTGTCGCACGCCGGTCGCGGCGACGCCGGCCGCGCCAGCGTCGCCGGCACCGATGCCGTCGGCTCCAGCGCCCGCCTTCGCTCCGCCGCCGGCCCCGGCTGGCGGGCTGCGGATGCCTCCGCCGCCGGGCGTCCTGCCGCCGGCCCCCGCTCGACCGGCCTCCGCCCCCGCAGCGGCCGTCGCTCCGCGATCCGCCAGTGGCGGCATGCTGCGGATTCCATGCCCCAACGGCCACGTGCTCAAGACGAAGCGATCGATGCTCGGCCAGCAGGTCGTCTGCCCCAGCTGCAACGAGTTCTTCACGCTCGAGGAGACGGCGAGCCTCGAGTACAAGGAAGAGGCTGCCCGCCGTCGGGCCCACGAAGACGAGGAGCGGGCCCAGAAGTGGCTCTGGCGGGCGATCTACTCGGCGATCTTCATCGTGCTGTCGTTCATCGTGATGGCGGTCATCGGCTCGAACCCGCAGTGGTTCCAGAAGTGAGCCGCTGGTTCCAGCGGGCGGCGTCCCGCGGCTCGTAGGTTGCCAGTTCGAAGCTGTCGCGGACGATCGACCGCACGGCCCGCAGATCGACCTCGTGCCCCTCCCGGGCGGTGAGCTGCACGAGCAGGTTGCCGATCGCCGTGGCCTCGACGGGACCGGCCACCACCGGGCGATCGCAGGCGTCGGCGATCATCTGGCAGAGCAGACGGTTCTTCACGCCTCCTCCCACCACGTGGATCCGGCCCACCCGCCGGCCCAGCAGCTCGTCGAGTTCCTCGAGCGTCCGCCGCACGGCCGCGGCCATGCTCTCGAGCGCGGTGCGGACGATCGCCGCCGTCGATTCGGGCACCGGCTCCCCCGAGGCCTTCGCCAGGCCGCGAATCGCCTCGGGCATGTCGGTCGGGGCGACGAGCGCCGGATGATTGGGATCGACGAGCGTGACCAGCGGCGGAGCCTCGGCCGCGAGGGCCGTGAGCTGGTCCCAGGTCCAGCCCTTGCCCGCCCGCTGCCAGGCGGCCCGGCACTGCTGCACGAGCCACAGGCCGCAGACGTTCTTGAGCAGACGGGTGGTGCCGCCGACGCCCCCTTCGTTGGTGAAGTTGCGGGCCAGACACTCGGGTGTGACGAGCGGGCGATCCAGCTCGGCGCCCACCAGCGCCCAGGTACCGAGGCTCACGTAGCACCAGTCGGGCCTGGCGCTCGCGGGGGCGAGGGCCGGCACGGCCGCGACGGCGCTGGCGGTGTCGTGGGTGCCGGGCACGATCACCTGCGCCGCAGTGAGGCCGGTTTCGGCGGCGAGCTCCGGCCGCAGCGATCCGAGGCTCGCGCCCGGCTCGACGATCGGGCCGAAGATCCGCCGCGGCAGGCCGAACCGCTCGAGCATGCCGAAGGCCCAGTCGTTGGCCTGTGGATCGAAACACTGCGAGGTCGTGGCGTTCGTCCGTTCGTTCGACCGCTTGCCCGAAAGGAGCCAGTGAAACAGATCTGGGATCATCAGCAGCCGGTCGGCGGCGGCGAGCACGGTCGAGTGGGCGTCGCGCATGGCCAGGAGCTGATAGAGCGAATTGAGCTCCATGAACTGCAGGCCCGTGGCCGCGAAGATCTCCGCGCGGGGCACCGTCGCCTCGGCCTTCGCGAGCATTCCGCGGGTGCGCGGATCGCGATAGCAGACGGGCTGGCCGAGCAGCTCGTCGTCGGCACCGAGAAAGGCGAAATCGACGCCCCAGGTATCGACGCCGACGCTCGACACGTTCGCGCCGTACCGACTTCCCGCGAGCCGCAGCCCCTCCACCACTTCCTGCCACAGCCGCGGCAGATCCCAGACGAGCCTGCCGCCAAGCGACACCGGCCCGTTCTCGAACCGATGAATCTCCTCGAGTTCGAGCAGCCGCCCGTCGAACGAGCCGGCCACCACCCGGCCTCCCGAAGCTCCCAGATCCACCGCCAGGGCGACCGATCGCGTCATTGCACATGCCTCCGAGGAACGTCCCCGTCGAACCGGGGATGCAGGATCACAACACGCCCTCGCGTCGAATAAAAGCCCCCAGGCGCGAGCCGGGGGATCGCCTTCCCATACAAGCCCCCGGCGCAAGCCGGGGGATCGCCTCCTCATAGAAGCCCCCAGGCGCAAGCCGGGGGATCGCCTCCTCATAGAAGCCCCCAGGCGCGAGCCGGGGGATATCTGGCATGGAGGCCGCATTGATCCCCCTGCTTGCGCATGGGGGCTTGTATTGGAAAGTCGAAAGGAAGCCCCCAGGCGCAAGCCGGGGGATCGCCTTCTCATAGAAGCCCCCGGCGCAAGCCGGGGGATGCTGGACGGAACGTCCAGCCAGCAAGCCGGGGGATCGCCGGAATGCAGGGACGGCGGGGCCACGCTGGCGGGATTCACGCAAACGGGTGAAACTTTGCGGGTTCCGACGATCGGCCTGCGTCGGCCCGCTGCCCGGGGTCGATGGAACCGTTCGGCCGGCATATTCTGAAAAGCCTTCCATCACCAGCCACGGGACATTCATGGCCGCCGGCGAGCCCGAGACGATTCCAGGCGAGCCCGCCGCTCCGTCCGCCACCGTTCGCGAGGAACTGGCCCGGGCCAGCCGGGCCCTCGAGTCGGCCGAGCCGATCGAGATCGTCCGCTGGGCGGCTGAGCAGTACGGCGACCAGCTCACGATGGCCACGGCCTTCGGCCCCGAGGGCTGCCTCATCATCCACTGGCTCGCGGCCGTGGCACCGCGGACCTACGTCTTCAACCTCGACACGGGCTACCAGTTTCCCGAGACGCTCACCCTCCGCGAGCGGATCCTGAAGCGCTACGGCATCGACGTGGTGCTGGAGCAGCCGGAGACGACCGTGGCCGAGTACGAGCGGCTGCACGGCGGCCCGCTCTATCGCCTCGACCCCGACCGCTGCTGCGGCGACCGGAAACTGGCGGTGGTGAAGCGGGTGCTCACCCGCTTCAACGCCTGGATGAGCGGCATCCGCCGCGACCAGAGTCCCGACCGGGCCGCCGCTCCGATCGTGGGCTGGGATCACAAGTTCGGCGTCGTGAAGATCTCACCGTTGGCCAACTGGACGAAGGCCAAGGTGTGGGACACGATCCTGCGGGAAGACGTGCCCTACAACCCGTTGCACGACCAGGGCTACGTCAGCATCGGCTGCCAGCCCTGCACGCGGGCGATCGGCGCCGACGAAGATGAGCGGGCCGGCCGCTGGAGCGGCTCCGCGAAGACCGAGTGCGGCCTTCACTCCCGCGGGTAGGCCGCCAGCCGGGGAATCGCCTTCTCATACAAGCCCCCAGGCGCAAGCCGGGGGATGTCGGGCGCAAGCCTGACCGCAAGCCGGGGGATCGTCCGCCGCTTCAACTCTGCCCGAGCAACCAGGCGAGCAGGCCCTTCTGCACGTGCATCCGGTTCGCGGCTTCTTCCACCACCACGCTCTGCGGCCCGTCGATCACTCCGTCGGTCACCTCCTCGCCGCGGCGGGCCGGCAGGCAGTGCATGAACAGCGCCGCGGGGCAGTGCTTCATCAAAGCCTCGTTCACCTGGTAGGCGGCGAGATCGGCGAGCCGCTTCGCTCGCTCCTGCTCCTGCCCCATGCTCGTCCAGACGTCGGTGTAGACCACGGCGGCATCCTTCACCGCCGCGACCGGATCGGTCGTCTCGACGATCTCCGCGTCAGGCAGGATCTTCGCCAGATGCACGCGGAACGCCTCGTCGAACTGGTAGGCAGGCGGAGCCGCGAGCACGAACCGCATGCCGAGCAGTCCGCAGATGACCGCCAACGAGCGGGCCATGTTGTTGCCGTCGCCCACGAAGGCCAGCGTAAGGCCGGCCACGCGGCCCACCCGCTCGCGAAGCGTGTAGATGTCGGCCAGGGCCTGGCAGGGATGGCAGTAGTCGGAGAGACCGTTGATGACAGGCACGCTCGACACCTCCGCCAGCTGCACGATCGTGTCGTGGGCCTTCGAGCGGCAGACGATCACGTCGACGTATTCGCTGAGCACACGGCCGAAGTCCGCGATGCTCTCCCGCGACGAGGCGAAGCCCGTGTCGGCCCCGAGGAACAGGCTCGACCCGCCGAGGTGGGCCATCGCCGCCTCGAAACTCACGCGGGTTCGCAGGCTCTGCTTCTCGAAGATCAGGCCGAGCACGCGGCCGGGGAGGAGCGCGTCTCGCCGGCCGGCGGCGAACTTCTCCTCCAGGTCGCGGGAGATGGCGAACACCGCCTCGATCTCCGCCGCCGACAGATCCTCGGGAACGATGACGTGCCGCATGGGTCAGCCCTCGGACCTTTCGGCCACCTCGACGATGGCCTCGGCCAGTCGGTCGCAGCCCTCGTGGACCTCGGCCTCGGTGAGCGTCATCGCCGGCAGGAGCCGGATCACGCGGCCCTGCGTGCTGTTGACGAGCAGGTTCTTGTCGAGACAGGCCTGCACCACCGGGGCGCCGTCGATCGACAACTCGATGCCGATCATCATGCCCATCACCCGCACGTCGCGCACGGCGTCGCACCGTGATTTCAGCTCCAGCATCCGCTCGCGGAAGATCGCGGCTGTGTGCTCCACATGATCGAGCAGCTTCTCCCGCTCGATCATCTCGATGGCCGCGATGCCCGCCGCCGCCGCGATCGGATTGCCGCCGAACGTGGCCGCATGCATGCCGGGCCGCAGGTGCTTCGCCAGCTCGACGGTGGTGAGCATCGCACCGCCGGCGATCCCGGCACACAGGCTCTTGGCGAGCGTGATCACATCGGGCGTGACCCCGAAATGCTGGTAGCCGAACCACTTGCCGGTGCGGCCGCAGCCGCACTGCACCTCGTCGAACACGAGCAGCAGATCGCGCTCGTCGCAGATGCGTCGCAGCCCCTGCAGGAAGCCCTCCGGCGCGGGCACCACGCCGCCTTCGCCGAGGATCGGCTCCACGAGGATGCCGCCGGTCTGGTCGTCGATCAGCCGCTCGACCGCGTCGAGATCGCCATGCGGGGCGTACTGAAAGCCCGCGAGCATCGGTCCAAGGCCTTCGTGATACTTCGGCTGGGCCGTCGCCGTCACGCTACCCATCGTGCGGCCGTGGAAGCCGCCTTTGAACGTCACGATCTTGTACTTGCGGCCGTCGGTCCTGAGCCGCACGAGCTTGATCGCCGCCTCGTTGGCCTCGGTGCCGGAGTTGCAGAAGAACGCCTGGCCGCCAAACGACCGCTCCGAGAGCAGCCGCGCCCATTCGCCCTGGGGCTCGGTGTACCAGGTGTTGGGCACGTGGATCAGCTTCGCCACCTGCTCCTGCACCGCCCGCACGACCGGCTCGGGGCAGTGACCAAGCAGGTTGCAGCCCCAGCCCGGAAAGAGGTCGAGGTATTCCGTGCCCTCGGCGTCCCACACCTTCGAGCCCTCGCCGCGGACGAGGCAGACGGGGAACCGCCTGTAGTTCGGCACGACGTAGCGTTCGAAGACGTCGATCACCGACTGCGTCTTGGCACCGATGTCAGGCGTCGAATCGATCGTGGCCATGGGGTCCTCCTGGACGGACGAGACAGACTGAACGGATGGGATCAGCGGGCCGTCGCCGCCGCCGCCTGCAGCGCCGCCGAGGCCTGGGCCGTATCGCGGGTGACTTCGGTGCCGACGCCGCTGGTCGTGTAGATCTCGAGCAGCAGCGAATGCCGCAGCCGCCCGTCGATGATGTGGATCTTCTTCACGCCCCGGTCGAGCGTCTCCAGGCAGCCCTCGATCTTCGGGATCATGCCCGAGGCGATCGTGCCGTCGGCGATCAAGCGCCGCGCCTCGGATGCCGTGAGCGAGTGGATCAGGCTCTCGGGGTCGTTCACGTCGCGAAGCACACCCGGGATGTCACTGAGCACGACGAGCTTCTCGGCGCCGATTGCGGCGGCCACGGCGGTGGCGGCCGTGTCGGCGTTGACGTTGAGCTTCCGGCCGTCTTCCGTCATCGCCATCGACGGGATCACCGGCACCTGCCCGGCATAGGCCAGGTTGTCGATCGTGAGCCGATCGACCCGCGTCACCTCGCCCACGTGGCCGAGATCGAGCGGCTCGCCGTTCGGTCCGTCGAGCGTGAGCCGCTCGCCGAACAGCACGTTGGTCGAAAGGAAGTTGAGCGACATCGCCCGGCCGCCGAACTCTTCGAGCTTGGCCACGAGATCATGGTTGAGCTCCGTCGCCACCACCCGCTCCACGATTGCGAGCGTGGCATCGTCGGTGTACCGCCGCCCCTGCACCCAGCGGGGCTCGAGGCCCGCCTCGTCCATCGCCCGACTGATCGCCTTGCCGCCGCCGTGCACGACCACGATCCGCATGCCCAGCGTGGACATGAACACGATGTCGAGCAGCAGATGCCGGAGTGAGTCGGGATGCTCGACGACGCTGCCGCCGAGCTTGATGACGGTGGTCGTGTCGCGGAACTTGCGAATCCAGCCGAGGGCCTCGATGAGCGTGTCGGCCTTCTGGATCGCCTTCTGCTGGGCCTTGGTGATGGAGGGCGTGGCGGGCACGGTCGCGAGCGGTCCTGGCGGGGGTGGGACGAAACCACGTATTTTAGCAAGGGGCGGCGAAATGGATATCAGCCGGAAAAAGGGGCTTTCAGGGCGGGCGTTCGCGTGGGTCGGGGCGGCCCGTGCGGTATCGCCGGACGTTCGCTTCGGGCATCCATGCCCTCCGCTCACTCGATGCTGGCTGCGCTCTCGCCATCCTGGCTTCGCTCGCCAGCAACGCCGTCGATACCGCACGGGCAGCCCCTCCGAAGTTCGACCCATACTCCCCAAGAAGCCCTACGTCACTCCTCGAATGCCCGCTTGCCGCGGAGGAGGTGGTGGTAGTGCTGGGCGAAGCGGTGGGCTTCGTCGCGGACGTATTCGAGGAGGCGGAGCGAGTAGGAGTCGCGGGAGAGGCGGAGGGGTTCGCTGCGGCCCGGGAGGAAGACCTCTTCCTCCCGCTTGGCCAGCGAGATCACGCACGGCGGTTCGATGCCGAGGGCGTCGAGCGCGTCGAGGGCGGCGGAGAGCTGCCCCTTGCCGCCGTCCACGAGCAAGACGTCGGGGAACGAGGCTCCTTCCCGGGCCAGACGCGCGAACCTTCGCGACACCACTTCGTGGATGCTCTTGAAGTCGTCGATGCCGTCCACCGTCTTGATGCGATACCGCTTGTAGCCCGGCTTGAACGGCAGGCCGTCGATAAACTGAACGAGGCTGGCCACCGTCTCGTTGCCCGCGAGATGAGCGATGTCGACTCCCTCGATCACCCGCGGCGGACCCTTCAGGCCGAGCACCTTCTCCAGGCCGGCGAGGCCCTTCTTGGGATCGACGAGAAACACCTCGGGCTGCACGTTCTCCTCGAGGTCGCCCCGCTGGTCGAGCGTTTCCAGGAGCCGGATCTCGTCGCGGAGCCGGGCCGCCCGCTCGAACTCGAGCTTCGCCGACGCCTCGAGCATGTCCTTGTGCATCTCGGCGAGCAGCCGCTTCTTGCCGCCGTCGAGGAACGTCTTGAGCCGCTCGATGTCGCGGCGGTAGTCCTCCTTGGAGATCCGCAGGTTGCAGGGGGCCGTGCACTGGTCGATCGAGGCCAGCAGACAGGGGCGGAACCACCGCCATTGCTCGTCGTCGGCATCGATGTCGAGCGTGCAGGTGCGGAACTTGAAAATCCGCTGGAGCACCACGATCGCGCCGCGAAGGCTTCCCGCGCTCGTGAACGGCCCGTAGAGCTTCACCCCCTTCCGCTTCGGCGTTCGGGTGAACTCCACCCGGGGGTAGTCCTCGTGGGTCGTGATCTGCAGATAGGGAAACGTCTTGTCGTCCTTGAGGTCGCTGTTGAACCGCGGCTGAACGTCCTTCACGAGCCGGCTCTCGAGCAGCAGGGCATCGACCTCGCTCTCCGCCTCCAGGTAGTCGATGTCGCGAATCTCGCGGACGAGGTCGGCCGTGCGGCGATCTTCGGCGGCCGCCTTGAGGAAGTAGCTCCCCGCCCGGGCCCGGAGGTTCTTCGCCTTGCCGACGTAGATCACGCGGCCGGCGGCGTCCTTCATCAGATAGACGCCCGGCGTCTGCGGGAACGACCGCACCTTCTCCGCCGCGAGCGACCGGTCGCGGGCCGCCGCAGCGGCATCCGTGTCGGCCGGCGTGGTCTCGGCGAGGGCGTCGCGTTCCGTGTCGCTCATCCCCTGATTGTAGCGCTCAGCCGCCGACGACGGCCCGCAGGTCGCGTTCAAGGGCGTCGAGCCGCGTCTGAAGCAATTGCTTCACGGCCGGCAGCTCGGCGGCGGAGCAGGGGGCCGCGGCGGCGAAGAGATAGAACTTGATCTTGGGCTCGGTGCCCGAGGGGCGGGCCGCGACGGCGTTGGCAAGCGCGGGGAAGCGGCCGTCGGGCAAGAGGCTACCGGCTCCAGGCAGCCCGGCGAGATCGAAGATCACGAGGTCGCTCTTCACGCCCTCGTAGGCGACCGGCTTCGAGCCCGGCGTCCAGGTCGTGAGGCTCGCCTGGTCGCGGGTGCGGACGACGTCGAGCCCGCCGATCGCCGCCGGCGGCTTCGCCCGCAGTGTGGCCATGATCTCTTTCATCCGATCCATGCCCGTCGCGCCCGGCAGCATGATGCTGATCTGCCGTTCCTGATGGCAGCCGTGCAGGGCGTAGAGCTCGTCGAGCCTCTCATGGGGCGTGCGATCCTCAGCCTTGAGCCCGGCCGTGAGCTCGCTCATGAGCAGCGCCGCGACGCTCGCGTCCTTGTCGCGCACGTGCGTGCCGGCGAGGTAGCCGTGCGACTCCTCGCAGCCGAACACGAACCGCTCGGGGCCGAGCCGATCGACCGCCGAGCAGATCCACTTGAAGCCCACGAGCTCGGTGTCGTCCACGGCGAGCCCCTGCGACTCCGCGATTCGCCGCACGAGGCCGCTCGTCACGAGCGTGGTCACCAGGTAGTCGCCGGGCCGGGAGGCACCGCGGGCCCGTCGGCCGGCGATCGCCTGATCGCAAAGCAGGGCACAGAGCTGGTTGCCCGTGAAGGTTTGCCATGCGCTGCCCGTTGCCCGCGTGAGCGGCGCGGCGGCGCCGAGCCGGTCGCAGTCGGGATCACTCGCCAGCACGAGGTCGTCGCCGCGGGCCTTCGCCTCGTCGATCGGGCCGGTGAGCACGGCTGGATTCTCGGGATTGGCCACGTGTCCCGGCACGTTGGGAAAATCCCCGTCGGGCCGCTCGTGCGGGGCGTAGAGCCGCACGGATGCAAACCCCGCGGCCGCGAGCACCGGCACCACCGCCGATGCGCCGACGCCATGGAGCGGCGAGTAGAGGATCGAGACGTCCCGGGGGCCGGGCGCCGCCTGCTCGAGCACCGCCGCCACGAAGGCCGGATCGATTTCCTGCTCCACGAACTGCACGCGGCCGCTCGCCACGCCGGCCTCGAACGACTCGCGGCGGACCATATCCACCCGCATCACGCAGTCGATGATCCCCTTGTCGTGAGGCGGCAGCACCTGCACGCCCCCGGCCCAGTAGACCTTCACCGCGTTGTCGCTCGGCGGATTGTGGCTGGCCGTGACCATGATCCCGCAGGTGCTGTGCGTATGCCGCACGGCGAATGAGAGCTCGGGCGTGCTGCGGAAGCCGCGGAGGAAGAACACGCGGAAGCCCGCGGCGAGCAGCACCTCCGTGCAGAGCTTGGCGAAGTGCTCGGAGCGGTGCCGGGTGTCGTAGGCGATCGCACAGGTGGGCGTCTCGCCGGGGGGCAGCACACTCCGCACGTAGTCGGCCAAGCCCTGGGCGCTCTCGCCGATCGTGCGGTCGTTGATCGCGTTGGAGCCGACCGGATACATCGTGCCCCGCCGGCCGCCGGTGCCGAACGGGATCACCGTCCAGTAGGCGTCGTCGAGCTCCTTCCAGAGGCCGCGGTCGATTCGGTCGCCCAGCTCGGCGGCGAACTCCGCATACCGCGGCTCGGTGAGCCAGGCCTGCATGGTGGCCGCGGAATGATCGGTGATCCTGCCCGCGGCGCGGGCGGCCGCGAGGGCCTCGAGACGGCGTGACTGGTCGGCGGCGGACGTGCTCATGGCGTGGCCCTTGCTGAAGCGTGAGAAAACATGAAAAAAGCTGGGGCAGCAGGATTGGAAGTCAGCGTTTTATACTCCGAGGTCATGTCCGTCACCGCCGCCGAGCCGCCGCCTGAAGAACCGCTGATCGTGAGCGTGTCGGGGCTCCGCGGCATCGTGGGCACAACGCTCACCCCCGACGTGGCGATCCGGTATGCCCGGGCGTTCGCCGCCACGCTGCCTCCGGGCCCGGTCGCGATCGGCCGCGACGGCCGGGCGAGCGGGCCGGTCTTCGCGCAGGCGATCGCCGAGGCGCTCGCGGCGCTCGGCCGTGACGTCTTCGACCTCGGGCCCGCGGCCACGCCCAGCGTGGGCGTCGCCGTGCGGGAGCTGGCCGCGGCCGGCGGCATTCAGATTTCGGCGAGCCACAATCCCGCGGCCTACAACGGCCTCAAGCTCTTCTCCCGCGAGGGCCGCGTGATCCCCGCGGCGGCGGGCCGCGACGTGCTGGCCCGTTTCGAACGGGCGACCGACCTCGGGCCTGCGGCTGGCACCGGTCGTGGCACCGTCACGTCGTTCGATGCGGCTCCGGCCCACGTGAAGCTCATCGCAGGCATCGTCGATGTCGCCGCGATCCGTCGGCAGCGGCCGAAGGTCTGGCTCGACAGCGGCCACGGCGCCGGCAGCTGCGTGGCCCGGCCGCTCTTCGACCACCTCGGCTGCGACCTCGTGATCGAGGGAGGCGAGCCCGACGGGCAGTTCGAGCACGAGCCGGAGCCGACGGCCGAAAACCTCGCCGGGATGCTGCCCCGCATCAGGCAACAGCACGCCGATATCGGATTCTTTCAGGATCCCGACGCCGACCGGCTCGCGATCGCGACGGCGGACGGCCGCTACATCGGCGAGGAGGCGACCCTCGCGCTCTGCGTGGATCACGTGCTCGCGAAGACGCCGGGCACGGTCGTCGTGAACTGCTCGACGAGCGGCATGACCGCTGCACTCGCCGCGCGGCGGGGCCTGCCGTGCGTCGTATCGGCCGTGGGCGAGGCGAACGTCGTCGATCGGATGCTGGAAGTCGCCGCCGTGATCGGTGGCGAGGGCAACGGCGGCGTGATCGATCCGCGGGTGGTGCTCGTGCGGGACAGCTTCGTGGCGATGGCCCTGGTGCTCGACCGGATGTGTGCCGGCGAGCGGCTCACGACCCTCGAGAGCCTCGCGGCTGCATTGCCCCGGCTCGTGATGAAGAAGACGAAGCTGGCCGTGTCGCCGGGGCTGCGCGGTCCGGCCTTGGCCGCGGCGTTCGATCGCGTGGCCAAGGCGTTTCCCGAGGCCACGCCCGATCGGCTCGACGGGCTCCGCGTCTCGTGGCCGGGCGGCTGGCTGCTCGTGCGGGCGAGCAACACCGAGCCGATCGTGCGGCTCGTCGCCGAGGCTGCCGACGAGACGTCCGTGGATGCGGCCATCGCCCGGGCCGGCGCCGCGCTGGCGGAGGCATGAAGGACCGGTGAACACCCCACCGCCAACGGAAGTGCGTCACGCGACGACTGCTCGGGCGTCACGGTCTTTGCAGTTCGTCGTCTGCGAACGACACCGACTCGTCTACCGTCCGCTCGCGAAGTGCGCCTCGACCACCGTCATCGATTTTCTCGGCGACCTCGGCGGCCACGGGCAAAAACGCGACCGCCGCAGCTTCCTGCCGCTCAGGTCCGGTGATGTCGTCCCGGGCAGTGGCGACACCTACGAGATTCGGTGTCCGGCCGACATGCTTGCCGGCCTGGTCGAACGGTATGCCGGCTATGTCTGGTTCTCGGTCGTTCGCGAGCCCTACGGTCGCGTGACGTCGAACTACTTCAACAAGCTCAACCGCTATGCCAAGCAGTTCGAGCCGAGGGTGTATTTCGCCACCTATGTGCGGCAGCTGCTGGCGGGGCGAGCCGTCTGGCGGCAGGGACACGAAGAAGATCGAGCCGCTCGGTTGCAGACTCGCATTTCCTTTCCCCGATTCGTCACCGGGCTGCAGGAGCACGGGATCGACTGGGACATCCACTTCGCCCTGCAGACCGACCTCCTCCGTGGAGACCTCGTGCCGTATCGCCGAGTCATCCGCATGGAGAACCTTGCCGCCGGCCTGCGCGAGGTCGTCGCCGAGGCTGGTGCGACGGCGGCTGCGACGGCTGCTCTCGAGGGACTCAAGCGGCTCAATCAGTCGTCGGCCAACGGCGGCCGCAACGCCAGTCTGTGGACGCCGGAGTGCCGCCGGATCGTGGCCGACCTCTACCGCCTTGATTTCGACGAACTGGGCTACGACGCCTGAAGCAATGTGAGGCTCGGCATCCTCACGCCGACCTGCTCGCCTCCCGTCTCCGGGTTCTCACACCGTCGCTTTCCGCGGTGGTCATTCGCGGGCCCAGCGTGCGATACTCCCGGCCGCCGCACGGAGGCGAGTGTCGTACATCGGAGGGCGATCCAGCGTGGAAGGTGTGGCCGGTGACGGCGGGCTGGCCCGACTCAGCGACGAGGAGCTGGCCGCGCAGGCGGCGCGTGAGGGCTCCGACGGTGTCGCCTTCACCTCGCTCATGGAGCGGTTTCGCGATCGCGTGTGGCGGGTCTGCTGGCGGCTGATGGGCAGCCGGCACGACGCGGAGGATGCCGCTCAGGAAGTGTTCGTGCGGCTGTTCTTCGAGCGGGCCAAGTTCGCGGGCCGCAGCCGCTATTCCACCTGGCTGCATGGCGTGGCGATTCGCACCTGCCTCACGCTGCGGCGGTCGCGGTCGCGGCGGCGGCGGCGGGAGGTGCCGGGCTCCGCGTCGGGCGAGGACGGACACGATCAGATCACCGCGCGGGCGGACGAGCGGCCGGTGCAGGCCGACGCCGTGGATGCGGCCGACGCCGCGGCGAAACTGCTCGACGGGCTCGACGAGGAGGACCGAGCCCTCGTGCTGATGAAGTTCGCCGAGAACCACGACTACGAGGCCCTCGCGGAGATGTTCGACTCCACCCCGGGGGCCCTGCGGATGCGGATCAGCCGCATCCGGGAAAAGCTGGCCGGGAAGTCGACGGGGTAGCACGCCGTGGCGGCCCGGACCATCCCCCGGCTTGCGGTCGGGCTCGCGCCCGACATCCCCCGGCTTGCGGTCGGGCTCGCGCCCGACATCCCCCGGCTTGCGCCTGGGGGCTTCCTTTCGTCTTTCCAATACAAGCCCCCAGGCGGAAGCCTTTCCAATACAAGCCCCCAGGCGGAAGCCGGGGGATCAGTGCGGCACAGCCTTCAAAAAAATTTTTGTGACACGCCGCCCGGGGGCGGCTACTCACCTGGTGTCGACCGGAGTGCGGCCGCGTGGCCGCCCGGGCGAGGCAGTGGTGAAAAAGCACGGGATGGACCTGCTCGAACACCTGGCCGACGTGGACGTGCCGCCGACCCCGGCGGCCCGGGTCATCAACGACGGCGTGCGGCGGAAGCTGCACCCGCGGCTGCTGGCCGTGCACGTGGCCGAGTTCGCGCTGGGGGCCACCGTGTGGGCGGCAAGGCACATGCTCGTGGCGTTGTTTGCGGCGATCGTGTTTTCGATGACCGGTGCGTGGCCACGAGGGCCGCGCGTCAAAGGAGGAGAAGGCAATGGCTGATTTCGTGGTGCTCGGTCAGACGGCGGCCGAGACGGCTCGGGAAACGGTGAACGCCTCGAAGCAGGCGCTCGTCGACAGCTTCACCCAGGCATGGAGCCAGGTGATCCTGCTCGCCCCGAAGATGGTGGCGATGGTGGCGGTGCTCGTGATCGGCTACGTGCTCGCCCGCTGGGTGGGCGGCCTGATCGCGGTGGTGAGCGAGAAGATCGGCCTGCAGACGGCCGCCGAGCGGAGCGGTCTCGCCAAGAGCATGCACGACGTGGGCATCCGGCGGCCGGTGCCGGCGATCGTGGGCGGCATCGTGTTCTGGCTCTTGATGAGCGTGTTCGTGATGGCGGCGTTCAACATCCTCGGCCTCGAGACCGTGTCGAACGCGATGGGCGAGGTGGTGAACTACATTCCGCGGTTGCTCGTGGCGACCGTGGTCGTGGTGGTGGGCCTGCTGGCGGCGACCTTCCTCCGCGGCGTGGTGGCGACCAGCGCCGACCGCGTGGGGCTGTCGTATGCCGAGTATCTGGCCGGCGGCTGCTACTGGGTGCTCTCGCTGCTGACCTTCATCGCGGCCTTCAACCAGCTCGGCATCCAGTTCGCGCTGCTCGAGAAGCTGATCCTCATCGGATCGGCAGGGCTGTCGGCCGGCTTCGCCCTGGCCTTCGGCCTCGGCGGCCGCGACGTGATGAGCGGCATCCTGTCGGGCTACTACGTCCGCCAGCGTCTCCAGGCGGGAGACACGGTGAGCGTGGCCGGCCTCGAGGGCACGGTTCGCGAGGTGGGTCCGGTGGCGACGGTCATCGAGACCCACGACAACGGCCTCGTGTCGCGGCACTCGGTACCGAACGCGAAGATGCTGCAGGAGGCGGTGCGGTAGCCGATTGAAGACCGATCCCCGGGCTCCCGTCCGGGGCTTGTTGGCGAAGTGATCACGAGCGGGCCCGCGGCGCAGGAAGCGCCGCGGGCCTGCGGCTTTTTTGACTACTGCCTGACGAGGATGCGGGAGCCGGGGCCGAGGATGTCGATGAGTTCGGCCAGGTCGCGCGGCGAGACGACGAGGCTCGACGACGGCGCAACGTCGGCCACGGCGCCGGGATCGTCCACGGCCTCGATCGTCATGCCGTCGCCGAGGGCGATCGCCAGCTTGGCTGATGCCGCCGGGCCCCCCGGGAGGGCATTGGGGTCGATGCCGTTGACCGCGACCACCGGGATCGAGCTGCCCACCCGCTCGAGATACTGCCGGCCGACGACCACGGGAAAGCTGCCGGCGTAGTTGCCCTGCAGCTGCATGCTGATCCGGCGGCGTGACACGCTCACCACGGCATCGAAGGGGCCCCGCACGAGCTTGAGCCGTTCGCCGGGGATCAACCGGCTGGGATCATCGACGCCGTTGATCTTGGCCAGCAGCTGCCAGGAGACACCGAGCGGTGTGGCGATCGTCTGCAGCGTCTCGCCCGGTGCAACCACATGCGGCGGCAGCAGCAGGTCTTCCTGGGAGTAGATGACCGTGCCGGCGAGCTGGCCGAGCAGGTCTTCGAGCCGCTGGCTCTCCTCGAGCCCCAGCGACGGATCGTCGTACCACACCGACAGGCCGGAGAGCGCCTCGGCATAGCGGCCGGCGGCGAGCTTGTCGTGGGCGTCGGCCCAGGCCGAGGCGAATGCGGCCGACGACGGCGTGGTTGACGGTGCGGCGGGCGGCACGATGGCGGCGGCCGCGCTAGCCGGCACCGAAGCGGGCATCGTGGCCGGCAGCTGCGGCACCGGCAGCGAGGCGAGTCGGTCAGGCCGTGCATTCGGATCGGGGAGCGTTGCGGCCACCGGCTCGGCGACCGGCGGCGGCGCCGATTCGGCCGCCAGGTAGGTCGGCTGCTGGGCGGGCGGCGTTGGCGTTGCGGCCGGCGTCGCTGGGGCGGCATCCACGGGCGCGATCGCCGGCGGTGCAGGCGGCGGCGTGACCGCGGCCGCGGCGGGGTGAGCCGGGAGTGCCGGCAGGTTCGCGTCGCCCGGGGCCGGCAGCTGCACGGCTGGTGGCGCGAATGCAGGTGCGTCAGCGGCGATGCTGGCGGCCGCAGGCGACTCGCTGCCACCCGGCCCCTTTTGCACGACCGAGTAGGCACCGTAGAGGATCGTGCCGAAAAGTCCGAGCACGAGGAGCGGCTTGAGGGCTTCCATGGAGTCGGACTCCCGACCGCGGCGGTTCCGGCTGTTCGACTGGCGGGACATGCAGCGCCTCGTGGGCGGAAGGGACGGATGCAAACGGCCCGCCGGAGGGCCGACGGGCGGGGGATCGTACGGAACGGTCTGCAGCCGCCGCCAGACCGGCTTTTCCCGATTCCCGGCCTTCCGCCCGGGGCTTCTCCGAGGGTGGCTCGAGCGGACTCCGGGGCCGCAGACTGGGGTTTCCATCGCGGTCGATCCGGTGCAGGATACTGTTGGCGGTCTGAGAATCTCCCCCGGCCGGCATCACGTTGGTGCCCAAGGGATTCGAGATTCGATGTCGCAAAACCGCTCGCATGCCAGCCCGCAACCTCTTCGTCTTGATCGGCTGCCTGCTCGCCGGCGTCGCCGCGTGGCTCGCCCGGTCGCGGGATCTGCCCGGCGACCGGTTCAACGAGGCGGTCTCGATCATCACCAGCTCGGCCCTGGAGCCGGTGTCGGCCCGCCAACTCTTCGAGTCTGCGATCGACGGTGCGATTTCCGAACTCGACGAGCATTCCGCCTACATCCGTCAGGACGAGCAAGAGGGCTTCGAGGCGCTCATCGATCAGCAGTTCGGGGGCGTCGGCCTGGAGCTTGCCCACGACGAGACGACCGGTGATCTCTGCGTCGTGTCGCCGGTGCCGTCGGGGCCGGCATGGCAGGCAGGCGTCGTCGCGGGCGACCGCATCCTGGCAATCGACGGCCTGCCGACCCGCGGCCTCGCGTTGGGCGACGTCGTCACCCGGCTGCGGGGCCAGATCGGCACGCCCGTCCTGCTTCGCGTGGCGGCGGCCCGGCCGACCCCTGTTCCGACAACTGTTCCGACCTTCGGTCAGGATCCATCCGATGCAGGACGCGACGTGCGGCTCACGCGGGCGCTGGTGACGACCGAGACCGTGCTCGGCGATCGACGGGGCACCGACGGCGCGTGGAGCTTCCGCCTGGCAGACGCGGCCGACATCGCGCTCGTACGGATCAACGGCTTCGGCGAGCGGACGGTCGAGGAATTCGACGCGGCGCTCGCCGCGATCGCGAGCCCGCCGCCACGGGGCATCGTGCTCGATCTGCGTGGCAATCCGGGCGGGCTCGTTTCGGCGGCCGTCGGCGTCTGCGATCGCCTGCTCGAGAGCGGGGTCATCGTGTCCACCCGAGGCCGGGCTGGCGCGGCCGGTGATCCGCCGCTCGAGGTGCGGGAGGCGACGGCCGGCGCCGCATTCCCCGACGTGCCGGTGGCCGTGATCATCGACGGCCTCACCGCCAGCGCGGCGGAAATCGTGGCCGCCTGTCTTCAGGATCACGGCAGGGCCACGGTCGTGGGCAGCCGCACCTTCGGGAAGGGCACGGTGCAGTCGCTGGTGCCGCTCGGCGGCGGCGACGGGCTGCTCAAACTGACGACCTCGGAATACCTGCGGCCCCGCGGCGCCGGCCTCAATCGCCGCATGAGCGACGACGACGACGCCGCATGGGGTGTCGCCCCGGATCGCGGCTACGAAATCTCGCCCACGGCGGCGAGCCTCGAACGCCTCCGCCGCTGGCGGCGGCAACGTGATGCGGTCGCGGCGCTGGGCCGCGACACCGGCAACGAATCCAGCCGGAGCGTCGACGAGGCGTTGAGCCTGGCGATCGATGCGGTCCACCGCGGGTCAGCCGCCCGGTCGGAGCTCGGTCGCCAGAAAGAAGCTGCCCGCGATGCAGACGATGCCCTTTCGGCCGGCGAGTGACTTCGCCTGCCGCAGGGCTTCCTGCGGCGCGGCCGCGGTCCGTGGCTCCGGCAGACCGGCCGCACGGCTCGCGGCCACGAGCCGCTCGAGGCTTGCGCCCCGCTGGTTCGTGGCGTAGCGGGTGAGCACGACGTGGTCGAACCGGCCGCGGGCGAGGGCGAGCATCTGCTCGATCTGCTTGTCGTTGCTGGCCGCGAACACGAGCACCCGCGGAGCCTTCTCGGCCAGCACCGGAGCGAGCGTGTCGAGCAGCGACTGCATCGAGGCGACGTTGTGGGCCGCATCGATCACGACGAGTGGACTGGTCGCCAGCCGCTCGATGCGGGCCGGCAGCCGGGCCTGGGCGAGGCCGCGGGCGATCGCAGCCTCGGTGACCCGGTATCCCAGCGTGTCGAGCCGCCGTGCCGCCATCACCGCGACCGCCGCGTTCTCGCCCTGATGCCGCCCCGGCATCGCATGGCGATACCGCCGTGGCTGGTCAGGCTCCGCGGTCGTCGTCAGTTCCATCAAGCCTCCCGAGAGCGAGTCGGCAGTGGACGCCGGGGGCACCGTGACCTGAAAATCGCGTTCGAGTTGAAGCAGCGGTGCGCGGCGGCGACGGGCCGTGGCGGCGATCACGCGGCGGGCGGATGGATGCAGCGCCCCGGAGATCACGGGCCGGCCACGCTTGATGATGCCGGCCTTCTCGGTCGCGATCCGGCCGATCGTGGGGCCGAGGATCGCCATGTGGTCGAGGCTGATGCTCGTGATTACGGAGAGGATCGTGCCGGCCACGTTCGTCGCATCGAGCCGACCGCCGAGCCCCGTCTCGAGCACGGCGATGTCGACTCCCACGCGGGCGAAATGGACGAAGGCCGCAGCCGTCACCGACTCGAACCAGGTGGGGCCGCGTGCCCCGCGCCGCGCGGCAGCGAGGTCGAGCCGTTCAACCGCCGGGATCACGGCGGCAAAGGCGGCCACGAGCTCGGCCGCCGAGATCGGCCGGCCGTTCACGCAGATGCGTTCCTCGAGGGTGTGCACGTGGGGCGACATGTAGCGGCCCACGCGGTGCCCCGACTCGGTAAGGATGTCGGCGAGCATCGCGACGGTCGAGCCCTTCCCCTTCGTGCCGGCCACGTGCACGACCGGGAACCGCCGCTGCGGCATGTCGAGGGCGGCGAGGAGCCGGCGGATGCGGGCGAGGCCGAACACGCTCTTCGCCCCGCGGGCCTGCGGCGCCCGCTCGAAGTCGATCCGCCGGTCGAGCCAGGCCAGCACGTCGGCCCGCGTCGCCGGCGTGGACGACCCGCTCGCACGTATTCTTCGAGGTTTCCGCATGTCTCGCAGCTTGCCAGGTTCCGTGCCGCGGCCCGAGCCGGCCGCAGGTCGATCAGTCTATCCCCGAGTCGCCCGGGAAGCGGGCTTGACGGTGGCGGGCGGTTTCCCGAACGTCCCGAACAATGCATTCAAACACCACCAGCAGTACGCGGAGCCGGCCAGGGGCCGCACGCAGCCGCCGGTGAATTTTGACTGCCAGAGTTGACGCACCATTTCCATCGAGCATGAGTCGTCAAAATCCGCCGGCGGCGAGCACGTGCCCCTGGACGGCGGTGTGAGCGAGTTGACCCGCAAGCTGAAAGCTTCAAATCGTTGAATAACGACCGGCACACGTCAGCCGCAGATCGTGCACACCGCACAACGAGAAACTCCCCTGCGAGAGTCCTCCGCGGCATCTGCTGCGCGCTGGTCGTGTGCGTCACCGCGGCGACCACCAGGGCCCAGCAAACGACCGACCCGCTGCCGTCCGTGGGCGAGCCGCCGCCGATGTATGTCGCGGAGCCGTTCGCCGGCCCAGGCCTCGCTGGGATGCCCGGCAGCGTGGTGCCGGAAATGCTGCCCGATTGGCCGCGGTGGTTCGCAGGGGCGAGCGGCCTCGTGATGACCCGCACGCTGCCGTCCGGCGCCGCCACGATGCAGCCGCTCGACGGCCGGCAACTGTTCACGAGCGACGCATCGGCCAACTGGCCGGGGGGCGTCGATCTGCATCTCGGCCGCTGGTTCGGACCGCGGCAGCACCATGCCGTCGAGCTGATCTACTGGGGCGTCTACAACATGGGCTCGTCGGCATCGCTCCTGGCCGACCCGGCCGGGATCACGGCGATTCCGCAGGCTCCGGGCGTGACGGTGAGCGGCACCGCGGCGAGCAGCTGGCTGACGAATGCCTCGGGCCAATGGATCAGCCGGTCCGACGTGGTGAACGACATCGAGATCAACTGGGTCTACGCTCTTTGGGACCGCCCGGAGTTTCTGCCTCGCGATCGCGCGGTGAGCCTGCAGTGGCTGGCCGGCTTCCGGTTCTTCCAAGTCGGCGACACGCTCACGCTGGCGACGGCATCGGCCACACCCGGCCTCGACAGCCTGTCGCTCGGCGTGGCGACGAACAACAACCTCTATGGCGGGCAGGTGGGGGCCAAGTTCGACTGGATGTTCATGCCCCGGGTCCGTTTCACCGTCGTGCCGAAGTTCATGATCGGCGGCAATGCGATCACCAACACCACGTCGCTGGTCGGGCCGGGCGACGTCGATGCCGAGTTCACGGGGGGCGATCCCGTGAACGTGCGCTCCAGGCTCGGCGTCTTCTCCTGGCTCGGCTCGGTGGATACCGGCGTGGCCTGGGACATCAGCGACCGCTGGAGCCTGTCGATCGGCTACCGTGTGGTGGGCGTGGGCAACATCGCCCAGGCCGACGGCCAGTGGCCGGTCACGCTCGACTCGCCGGATTCGCTCACCGGTATCGACGCCGGCTCGAGCACGATCGTCCACGGTGGCTTCGCCGGCTTCGAGAGCCGATACTGACTTCACGCAAAGCCTCGGCATCGTGCCTCGCTTTGCTTGGCCGGCCTCCGCCGGCTCTCGAGGGTCCGCCTTCCGGGCGGCCGGTCTTCTTCAAAAGGAACCCCACCGATGCAGCCCCAGCAAGCCTGTGACCTGACGGCGAAGAAGTGCGTGCCCTGCGAAGGGGGCGTGCCGAAGTATTCGACGGCGGAAGCCGAAGCCCAGCTCGCGATCCTTCCCGGCTGGCGGCTCACCCACGACGCCACGCGGATCCGCCGCGACTGGCGGTTCAAGAACTTCCGCGAGTGCGTGAAGTTTCTCAACAACGTCGCCGCCGTCGCGGAGCGGGAGCAGCACCACCCCGACCTCCACCTGGAGGGTTACCGCAACGCCTGGGTCGAGATCTTCACCCACGCGATCGGCGGCCTCTCCGAGAACGATTTCATCCTCGCCGCCAAGATCGACTCTTTCGCGCCCCAGTGAGGGCTCCCGGACCGACGATCGTGGCATCCTGCGACCGCAGACGCATTCCGCTGTCTGCTAGCGCTTCTCGACCGGCACGAGCAGCACGCTCGACGAGCCGTGGGTGAGCACGGCCTCGGAGGTGCTGCCGAGCAGCCAGCGGGAGAGCGGGTCGGTCGGGGTGCGGCCCATGATCACGAGGTCGGTGCCGTCGGCCTTGACCTGCTCGAGGATCTTCTCGCCCGGATTGCCCTGGGCCACGATCGGCTCGTGCGTCCGGAACGGGGCCGGGAGCGTGCCCTGAAACGTTTTCAGCGTCCCACCGAGGGCGGCTACTTCGTCGTCGTGCTCATGCTGCCAGGCCGCGGCGATCGCTGCCGTGTCGGGGTCCCGCATCCGCTGCTTCACCCACGCGGGCACGGGGCCGGCGAGCATCGACTCCGTCACGCCGATCACATGGCCGGCAGTGTCGGCCGGCCAGTGCAGCTGCTGCACCACGCCCGCGACCGCTGCGGCGCTCGCCGGGTGATGCCCCACGAGCACCCGCATCGCCCGGCCTGGCGGCGGCGCCGCGCGGGCCACGAGCACCGGGAGGTGGGCGCCGTGTACCACGGCCCGCGACACGCTGCCGAGCAGAAAGCTCTCGATCGCTCCGTGGCCGCGGGCGCCGACCACGAGCAGGTCGGCCTGCGATCGGGCGGCCGCATCGAGGATGCCCACGGCCGCCGTCTGCGAATCGGTGATCAGCTCCGGCTCGCTGGCAAACCCGGACGGCAGCAGCTTCCAGGCCTCCTCGCGGACCGCTGCGATCGCCCCGTCGATTACCGCATGCGACTTGCCGGGGAGCTGCCGCTCCAACTCGGCGGCCGAGAAATACACGGCGACCGTGTCGGCGGCGGGATCGACGAGCCGGCCCACGAGCCGCACCGCATCGAGCGACTTGGTCGAACCATCGACGGCGACGAGAATCTTCATGGATACGGCCTCTGGGGTGTACGAGGAGCGTTAGCGTAAAGGATTTCGGTGAATGGTGCCTCGCCGCCTCATGCCAGCCACACCTTGGCCGGCTCGCCGGGCAACTCGCGGGCAAGCCGAGGCACCGCGTAACCGGGGAGGGTGTCGCGGAGCTGACGGTGGAGTTCGAGCGCCCGGGCCTCGGCCACCTCGAAGTGCCCCGCCCCGCGGACGCGGTCGAGCAGGTGGAGATAGTAGGGCGCCACACCGATCTCGACGAGCCGCTCCGAGAGACCGCGGAGTGCGGCGAACGAATCGTTCACCCCGGCGAGCAGGACGGCCTGGTTGAGCACGATGGCCGGTGCCGCCGCCAGCCGCCGCACCGCCGCGGCCACGCCGTCGTCGAGTTCGGCCGCATGGTTGGCGTGCACCACCACGACACAGGCCAGCCGCGTGGCTGCCAGCGTCGCCACCAACTCGTCGGTCACCCGCTCGGGCAGCACGATCGGGAGCCGCGTGTGGATGCGAAGCCGGCGCAGGTGCGGGATGGCGTCGAGCCGCTGGATGAGTTCGGCGAGCCGTACGTCGTCGGCCATGAGCGGGTCGCCGCCGGAGAGGATCGCCTCCGAAAGCGAAGGATCGGCTGCGATGGCCGCGATTGCGGCGGCCGTGCCAGCCCGCGTGGCCCCGTTGTCGGCATAGGGAAACTCCCGCCGGAAGCAGTAGCGGCAGTGCACGGCGCAGGCTCCCGACACGAGCACGAGTGCGCGGCCGGCATACTTCTGCACGAGTCCCGGCGCAGCGAGAGCCGCGGCCTCGTTGAGCGGATCGGCAGTGAAGCCCGGCAGGTCGGTCCCCTCCGCTGCGACGGGGAGCACCTGAAGCAGGAGCGGGTCGCGAGGGTTACCCCGCTCCATCCGGGCCACGAACGGCCGCGGCGCGAGCAGCGGAAAGCCGGACGGAGCGTTGGCGGCCAACGCCGGATCGAGTCCGAGGAGACGGCAGAGTTCGGACGGATCGCGAATGGCACGGGCCAGTTCCCGCTGCCAGCGGGGCGAGTCGTCACCGACGGCTCCGCCACGCGTCGAGGCCGTGGGTATGGGGGGCAACACGGCGTGGGGCGTGGCGTGCATCGGAGGCGGTTGACAGGCCGCGGGGGCTTGGCCACGCTTGTCGGGCTTCGCCCGCGGTTCGCCCAAGGATACGGCGGCGGGCCACGAAAGAAAAACCATTCCCAGGGGTGTCACCCGTGCCTGCCTACAACACGAGCGAATTCAAGAAGGGTCTCAAGGTCCAGATCGACGGCGATCCCTACATCATGATCGAGTGCAACTTCGTGAAGCCGGGCAAGGGACAGGCTCTCTACAAGTGCAAGCTCCGCAACCTGCTCCGCAACACGGTGCTCGACCGCACCTACAAGAGCGGAGACTCGCTCGACGCAGCCGATATCGCCACGATCGAGGCCCAGTATCTCTACAAGCAGGGCGAGGCGTTCGTGTTCATGGACAACTCGAACTACGAGCAGTATGAGCTCTCGAAAGAGCAGGTGGACGATGCCTGGAAGTGGATCAAGGAGGGTACCGTCTGCTCGATGCTGCTCTACAACGGCAACCCGATCTCGATGGAGCCACCGAACCACATGGTGCTCAAGGTCGAATACGCCGAACCGGCCATGCGGGGCAACACGGCGACGAACCTGACGAAGCCGGTGAAGCTGGAAACGGGTGCCGACGTGATCGTGCCCGCGTTCATCGAGCAGGACGACATGATCAAGGTGGATACCCGCACGGGCGAGTATCTCGAACGGGTGAAGGTGTAAGCACCGCCCCTTCAGCGTCCCTCCAGTAACGGTCGCGAGCGGTAGCCCACACTACGCCGTGAGGGGCTGCCCATGCCCCAGGAGCCGGCGTATGCCGCCGAGCGCAGCCAGGATGGCGGAGCGAAGGCGGCATCCGAGCGAGCGAAGAACAGGATGTTCGTAGCGAGCGTCCGGCGACGGGGCGTGGGCAACCCCTCACTCCCACCACAGGCGGTCGACCCGCTGAGGACTAGAAACTAATCCCACCACCAGCGGCCGGCTGGAAGGTCCTTCGCGGCGGCACGCGTGGCGGCAACGTCGCCATTGTCGTCGAGCAGCAGGTTCGGCGAATCGAAGGCCATTCGCGGGTGCATCGTGACGCCACCGCCGATCGGCGTGATCAGCTTGCTGCCCCGCCACACGGCGTTGATCGCCGTCTCCACCTCGCGGGGCGTCTCGAGCCGCTCGATCCGGTAGGCCTGCTCGTCGCGGAGCGTCTCGGCACCCCAGTTCGCCTTCCCGTAGGCGTCGTGCTCCTGCATGTAGGCCGCCACGACCGCGAGGTCGATGAGGGTGCGGAGCTGGGCGTAGACCGGGTTGCGGGCCGCGATCTCGGGATACTTCTTGGTAAAGGTCTGCGTGAACGTGCGGCTGGCGCCGTCGGCCCGGTTGGCATCGAGGCGGCGGCCGTCGGGCATCACCACCTCGTCGGCGCCGCAGAGCTTCACGCCCTGTCCCACGAGCTGGATGGCGAGGTCGTCTTCGGCCATCTTCACGCATTGGTAGTCGGGCAGGAAGTACCACCGCTGCAGGGCGTTTTGCCCGGCGCCGCCGCTGGTGAGATCGACCCACGTCTTCATCTTCACCGGTGCCGGCTCGAGGCCGATGCCGATCAGCTTCATCCGGTAATCGGCCTCCACGAGCACCTGGGCGAAGTGGGTCGCGGGCGACACACCGAACACGCTCACCGTCTGCGTGCCGAGCGCCTGCTTCATGCCGCCCACGATCGCATCGGTGCCCCCCTTGGGATTCACGCGGCCGACCTTCTTGAGGTAGGCCTGCATCGCGGCGAGGCCCTCGGGCTTGGGATCGATCGAGCAGCCGATCTGCCGGTCCTGCGGCTGCCCCGGGGCGAAGGCGCGGATCGCAGCGGCAAGGTCTTCGAGCAGCACCGTCGGCCAACCGGTCTCGACGCCGCGGACGCGGCCCGTCGCATCGGTGATCCAGGGCTCTGCGGGGCCGGCGACGACGATCTCGCCCGGTCGCCCGTCCTCGGCCGGATACACGAACACATACTGCACTCGCGTGAGACCGGCGAGCTTTTCCATCGCGTCAGGCACACCTCGGCCGCCCTCGATCGCCTTTCGCACCTCGGCCTCGAGCCGCGAGAGGGCGACCTTGCGGAGCTTGGAGTTCTTCTGCAGGTCTCCCTCGAACGCCGCGACAGCCGCCTTGCGGTGTTCAACGGACAGCCCGCCGTCGGCGACACTCTGCATGCGAAGCACGCCGTTGGCATCGATGAGCACGCCGGACGGCGGCGAGAAGCCGAAGCCCATGCGGCCCATGCCGCCCATGCCACCCATGCCACCCATGCCGCCGCCCATTCCGCCACCCATGCCGCCGCCCATGCCGCCGCCCTGCTGCATGCCACCGCCCATGCCACCGCCACCCATCTGGGCATGGAGCGGTCGTGCCGCGAGGAAACACGCGGCGACGGCCAGGCTGGCCGCGAGGCGGCTGATTACGAGGGGGGGATGAAAGGATCGCGACGTCAGCGGCTGAGCCTTGGACATGGCAGGTTTCCGGGAAGAATGCACACTCTCCTGTGGCATCGGCGGCCGCGCGGCACGTGCTTGCGGGGAAGCGAAAACTGCCCGCAGAATCCGTCGCACTCCACTCCGACGCGACCGGTTGTAACGATTAAACCAGACTACCGCGCCCCGGCCCCGGCCCGTCCCGCAAACTCGCGGCGGCCCCGGCCTGCGTCGTCGCCGTTCTTCCGTCCCCCGCCCGCGGAGAGCGCCGCCCGCACGCAGCCCGGCCCGAGCAGGCCCACGATCTCGCGGTGCAATTCAGGGTTCCAGGCCACGGCATGCCGGTCGGCCTCCATCAGCACGCGGCCGCCATCGGTCAGATCGAGCACGAGCCGTAGCGGCACCTTGCCTGGATGGCGGCGGACGATCTCGGCCAGACGCTCGAGCACGTCGATGCCGTGGTCGGCCTCGGCGACCTTCACCGTCACGCTCCGCGCCGGGAGCCGCCACACGTCGGCAACGGGCAGGATCTCGTTGACCACGAGGTTCGTTTCCTCGCTGCCGGCCCGGCGGTCGATCGACCCGGCCACGAGGATCACGGCGTCGGCCACGATGTGGTCGCCCAGCCGGGCATAGTCCTCGGGCCAGCAGATCGTGCGGACGAGCCCGTCCATGTCCTCGAGGTCGAACATCGCATAGCGGGTGTGGGTCGAGCCCGGCCGCGGCTGCTTCGTGTTGGAGAGCTTGAGCGCCGCCACGAGGCCGCCGATCAGCACGTCTCCCTTGGCCTTCACCGCGCCGAGGCCCCCCGTGCCGTGCGTGCAGACGGTGTCGAGCAGGTTCTTGTGCTCGGCGAGCGGATGGCTGTGCACGTAGTAGCCGAGCACCTCCTTTTCGTAGGACCGCATCTCGAGATCGGAGAGCGGCGGCACGTCGGCCACGGTGGCGGCGGCCGGCTTCGCGGCCGCTGCCGGCGCCGGCTCGTCGAAGGCGGCGAACAGATTCTTTTGGCCACTCTTCTTGTCGGCGAGCTGGGCGGCACCCGATGCCATGGCCCGCTCCACGCCGGCCAAGAGCGCTCCTCGGTGGCTGCCAAGGGCGTCGAGTGCCCCGGCCTTGGCGAGGTTCTCGATCGCCGTCTTGTTGACCACCGACGGGTCGAGCCGCCCGCAGAAGTCGTGGAGATCGCGGTAGGGCCCGGCCTTCGCCCGCTCGGCCGCGATCGCCTCGGAGGCCTGCACGCCGCAGCCCTTGATGGCGGCCAGCCCGAACAGGATCTTCCCGCCGCTCACGAAGAAGTCGGCCATCGACGCATTCACGTCGGGAGGGGCCACCTCGATGCTCATCCGGCGGCAGTCCTCGATGTGCTCGACGAGCGCGTCCTTCTTCTTGAAGTTGCGGCCCGTGATGTCGCCCGAGAGCAGGGCCGCCATGAACTCCTTGGCGTAGTGGGTCTTCAGGTAGGCCGTCTGCCAGGCGAGCAGGGCGTAGGCCGTCGAGTGGCTCTTGTTGAAGCCGTAGCCGGCGAACTTCTCGATGAGCGCGAAGACCTCCTCGGCCTGCTGTTTCGAGAGCCCCTGGGCCTGCGCCCCCTTCACGAACTGCTCGCGGAAGGCGGCGATCGTCTCCAGCTTCTTCTTGCTGATCGCCTTGATGCAGGTGTAGGCGCTGGAGAGCTCGATGCCACCGAGCCGCTCCAGAATCCGCATCACCTGCTCTTGGTAGACCATCACGCCGTGCGTCTCGCCGAGCACGTCCTTCATCACAGGATGCAGGAACTCGGGCCGCTTGCGGCCGTGCTTCACGTTGACGTACTCGTCCACCATGCCGCCTTCCAGCGGCCCCGGGCGGTAGAGGGCGTTGACGGCCACGATGTCGAGGAAGTGGTCGGGCTTCATCCGCTGGAGCAGGTCCCGGATGCCGCCGCTTTCGAGCTGGAAGATGCCCTTCGTCTCGCCGCGGCAGAGCGTGGCGAACGTCTCCGCGTCGTCGAGTGGGAAGGCGAACGGATCGGGTTTCTGGCCCCGCGTGGCTGCGATGATGTCGAGCGTCTTGGCCACGACGGTGAGGTAGCGGAGGCCGAGGAAGTCCATCTTCATGAGCCCGGCGCGTTCCACGTCGCCCATGGCCCACTGGGTGATCACTTCCTCCTTGCCCGTCACCCGCTGGAGCGGCACGTATTCCACGAGCGGCCGATCGGCGATCACGACGGCGGCGGCATGGGTTCCCACGTTGCGGGCGAGCCCCTCGATCCGCTGGGCGAGGCTCACGAGCTCCCGCACCTCCGCGTCGGAGTCGCAGGCCTCGGCGAGCTGCGAGCCGGGCGCCACGGCCTCTTCGAGCGAGATGCCGAGCTGGTCGGGCACGAGGGCCACGATCTGGTCGACCCGCGGCAGGGGCATGCCCAGCGCCCGCCCCACGTCGCGGATCGCAGCCCGGGCCGCGAGCGTGCCGAAGGTGCCGATCTGGGCGACGTTGGCCTCGCCGTACTTCTTCTTGACGTAGTCGATGACCTCGCCCCGCCGCTCCTTGCAGAAGTCGATGTCGATGTCGGGCGCCTCGCGGCGATTGATGTCGAGGAACCGCTCGAAAAGCAGGTCGTATTCCAGCGGACAGACGTGCGAGAGGTAGAGCGAATAGGCCACGAGCGCGCCCACGCCCGAGCCTCTGGCCGCCGCGGGAATATCCCGCTCGCGGGCATGCCGCACGAAGTCCCAGACGATCAGGAAGTAGCTGGCGAAGCCGAGCGTGTCGATCACCCCCAGTTCGCGGTCGAGCCGATCCATCACGTCGGCATGCAGCTCGCCCCCGATCGCGCCCTCGACCCAGCGCTTCGGCACGGTGGCATACCGCTCTCGGAGCCCTTCGAGGCAGAGCCGCCGCAGCTCCTGGCTGGCAGTCAATCCGCCGGGCACGTCGAAGCCCGGGAAGTGACGCTTGCCGAGGTCGAGCTCGATCGCCACCGCGTCGGCGATCTGCTGGCTGCGGGCGACGGCCTCGCCCACGAAATCCCGCTCCAGCCCCACGAACGCCGCATGCATCTCCGCGGGGCTCTTGAGATAGAACTCACTCGAGTCCATCTTCATCCGGCTGGCGTCGTTGCGGAATCGGCCGGTATTGACGCAGAGCAGGATGTCCTGGGCCTCGGCGTCCTCGCGGTTGATGTAGTGGCAGTCGCAGGTGGCCACCGGCGGGACGCCGAGTTCTCTCGAGATCTCGAGCGCGGCTTCCGTCACCTGCCGCTGCACGTCGAGGCCGTTGTCCTGGATCTCGATGAAGTAGCGGTCGCCGAACTGCTTCTGGAACCAGCCGGCGACCTCCTTGGCCTTCGCGAGCGACTCCTGCTGCTCCCGCGACGAGCCGATCAGCGACCGGCTGAACTCGCTCGAGAGACAGCCGGAGAGGCAGATGATCCCTTCGCCGAATTGCTCGAGCAGCTCACGGTCGATCCGTGGCTTGAAGTAGAAGCCCTCGAGGTAGGCCTTCGTGGCCAGCTGCAGGAGGTTGGCGAACCCCGTGCGGTCCTTGGCCAGAAGCGTGAGGTGGTAGCTCGAATCCTTCTGGCTGCCGGCATCCTTCTGAAACCGGCTGCCGGGGGCGATGTAGGCCTCGTAGCCGATGATCGGATTGATGCCCGCGGCCTTCGCGGCCTGATAAAACTCGAGTGCCCCGTGCAGATTGCCATGGTCGGTGATCGCCAGGGCATTCATGCCCAGTTCGGCGGTTCGCGACACGAGCCGGTCGATGGGGCTCGCGCCGTCGAGCAGGCTGTAGTGGCTGTGGCAGTGAAGGTGGACGAAAGACTGCGCGGTCATCCGTGGTCCTCGCGAAGGCAACCGGATTGTACCGGATGAGACTTACCGCGACTCGCCGATGGAGCGGAGCATTTCGGCGAGGCGGGCCTGGAGGTCGAGCACGCCCTGCCAGTCGGCGAAGTCGAGTTCCGCCTTCTCCTGCCCCGGACGGACCACGGCCGACTCGCTCGCAGCCCGCAGCACGCCCTGCATGTAGTCGAGGAGCTCACTCAGTTCGGCTGCCTGAGCCGGGCTCAGCCGTCCGGGCAGCGGCGGCGGACCGCCCGGCAGGAGCGGCGACCGCACGTCGGCCACGTCCTCGATCACGTCCGAATCATGCGTCGCGATCCGCTGCATCCGTTCACGAACCTGGATCTCGTGGCCGTTGCCCGCGGCCTTGTGCCGCGCGGCCAGCTCGGCGATCCGCTGGTCGATGTCGCTGTGCGACCCGACGAGCAGCAGCGAGCGGCCCAGCGCGATCATGTCGCCGCTGCGCACGATCCGCACGTGGATTTCCTCGCCGTTGACCCGCGTGCCGTTGGTGCTCTCCAGATCGGTGGCCACGATCTTGTCGTGGTCGTCTTGAATCTTGAGATGGAAGCGGCTGATCCGGTCGTCGTTGAGCTGGATCGAGTTGCCTTCTTCGCGGCCGATCGTCACCGGCGTGGGCAGCCGCTCGAACACCCGCCCCCGGTCGGCACCATGCAGCACGCGAAGCGTGATAAAGGCCATGGACGTCCGCCGGCCGCTGGGGTGCTGGAGGGAAACGCTGGGCAAGGCCGCATCCGGGGCGTCGAGAACGCGCGGTGGACCGCTCCTGAAGGTATGCTCGCGCCCGCCGGCCGGTCAAAGGCCTCTTGCCCGCCCGCCGCGGCACGCCACTGCCGGCCGGCCCCTCCGATCGTTACGATTGATGCACACGCGCCCGTAGCTCAATGGATAGAGCATCGGTCTTCGGAACCGAGGGTTGCAGGTTCGAGTCCTGCCGGGCGTACTGAAAGCTGTCCAGTGGCGGAGCGAGGCCCGAAGGGATCGCGACGCCGAAAAGCAGCCTGCAGGTTCGAGTCCTGCCGGGCGTATTCCTTCCAAAGCCCGCGCCGGCTCGGGGGCGGTACAAGTCTCGTCGCGATGGACCTCGCGGACTCGGTCCAAATGCTCCTCGAGCTTGCACCGACCCCCTCGCCTCGTCGTATCGGGCGGGCAGTCGAAGGCGGACGGTTACTTTCCCGGCCCGAGGCTGCCGGTGGGCTCGCCCTGGTCGTCGAAGAATTCGACGCTGCCGGTGCGGCGATCGGGCCGCGTGCCGATCGCGATGGAATCGACGCCGGCTGCGTCCTTGATCTCGATTCGGCCGCCACCGTCGCCCACCACGCGGCCGAGATGCACGAGCACCGTGCCGTCGGTGCCCGTCACGATCAGCTCGCGGCAGACGATCTGGCCCGTGTCGAGGCTATCGACTCGGCTGGCCCGGTCTTCGTCGGCCACGATCGCCGCCCGCACCGCCATCCCGATGGCAAGAAACAAAAGCGGATACACGGTCCAGCGTTCACGGCTCGTCATCGAGCAGGTTCTCTCATTCGCGTTCGGGGAGGCGACGGGATCGGTGCGAGGATCGCGAGCGTGGCGTGCGGCCGCCAGCGAGCGAACTCGTACCGTTCCGTCGCCGGCTCACTCACCGTGCAACTGACGCAGGCGGCCCGAGAGCCGGAGGATGAGCTGCACCCGCTCGAACTGCTCGAGCCAGTCGGCGGTCGTGGCGGCCAATGCGTCGGCCAGCGGCGGGGCCGCGCCGCTGGCGCAGGTGTCGCCCAGCTCCATCGCAGCGGAGGCGCGGTAGGCAGAGAGCGTGCGATCGCCGTAGAAGAGCACGGGCGTGAAGTCTTCGCTGAAGAAGGCCGCCGTGGGCACCCGTTGCCCGCCGCATACCTTGAGATGGGCAGCGATCTCGGGGAGCGCGTCGCGGTCGAGGAACCGCAGGTCGATCGCCTTCGTCTCCGCCGCGAAGGCGGCGAAGATCGGGCACTGGTTCACGCAGTCGCCACACCACGCCCCGGCGAGCACGAGCACCGGCATCCGCCGCTTGAACGAGGCGAGCAGCTGTTTCTGCGCCGCCGTAAGCGTCACCCGGCCCCGCACACCCTCCCACCGCGTCCGCTGGTCGGGTGTGGCATGGTTCGCGAGAAAGGCGTCGTAGGGGAGCGCCTGGGCGAAGGCGGCCGACCAGGCGTCGGCGGTGGGCGGCGCTCCTGCGCCGGCGATCGGCGGGGTGGTGCGGATGGTGGTGGTGGCGGACATGACGAGTGCTCCGTGCAAGAGACATGGTTCAAGGGGGGGCCAGGGTTCGCGGGCCGCATCATATCGGGCTGGCGACAAACTGGAGAAAGTACGGGCAACGCGGCAATTTTTGGCCGCAAAAAATCATGCCAAAACACCCTTGGAACGGCCTTGACCCGGCCTCTGGGGCATCCCTACTTTCCGCCCCGCCTGAAGGCCATGGGGCGGATCCCACCAGATCAGCCCCCTCGATGTCCGCGGCAGCACGGATGCTCGCCGCCGACATCGAGTGACCGGCCCTCGGCAGATTGCCGTCCAATCGCTCCCGGAAACGGTCCAGGTTCTCCGCCCCCCTGGTACCTGGGCCGTTCCGGGGGCCTTTGGGCAGGTCTCTCTCGCGCGCTGCTCGCGAACGGCGAAAGTCTCGTCGCGGTGGGCCGCGGCGGCCCAAATGCTCCTCGAGCTTTCGCCGATTCGCTCGCTCGGCCTGTGGGTGGTGGAAGAGGCGGCGTCGCTCGACGTGCGTAGAATGATCGTATGAGCAATCCTTCGCCGCCCGGTGCCGAAAAGATCATTCGTTGGATCATGGTCGGCGTCGTGGCCTGGGGCGTGTTTCATGCCGTCGGTGCCTGGCGGCTCAACCATGATCCGCGGCGAATGCTCGTCGTGCTCGGCTGCGTGGCGGCGTTCCTGGGATTTTGGGCCGCGATGCTCTCGGCACGCACGCGGAGACTCCGCGGCAAGGCCTGATCCGACCTTCGACGCTCGAGGAGGTGACCTATGTCGACCATGAAGGGGTCGATCGTACTGGGAGCGAGCCTCGACAACGGCCTTTTGCCGCTCACGAAGCCGCGGCCGGCCGTGCAGCGGGCGGAAAGCGTTACCAGCCTCTCGATCGGGCAGTACCTGATCCGCAGGCTCTCCGATTACGGCATCCGCCACGTGTTCGGCCTGCCGGGCGACTACGTCCTCTCCTTCTATTCGATGCTGGAGAACAGCCCGCTCGACCTCGTGAACTGCACGCGGGAAGACTGCGCGGGCTTCGCCGCCGACTCCTACGCCCGAGTGAGCGGCATGGGCGCCGTCTGCGTCACGTACGGCGTCGGCGGACTGTCGCTGGCCAACTCGATCGCCGGCGCCAGCGCCGAGAAGAGCCCCGTCGTGCTGATCTCCGGCGCGCCCGGCATCGCCGAGCGGGCCGACAACCCCCTGCTCCACCACCGCGTGCGGGAATGGCGGACGCAGCTCGAGGTGTTCGAAAAGATCTGCCTGGCCAGCGCCGAGATCGTCGATCCGGCCACGGCGTTTCGCGAGATCGACCGGCTCCTCGACATCTGCCATCGCCTCAAGGGTCCGGTCTACATCGAACTGCCCCGCGACATGGTGGCCGTCGTGCCCGATCAGATCCGCCCGTTCGTGCCGCCGCCGCGGGAGAGCGACCCCGACGCGCTCGCCGAGGCGGTCGCGGAGGCGGTCGCCCGGATCGAGGCGGCGAAGCGGCCCGTGATCGTCGCCGGCGTCGAACTGCACCGCTACGGCCTGCAGGCCGACACGATCGCCCTGGCCGAGGCGGCGAGGCTGCCGATCGCCGCCACGATGCTCGCCAAGAGCGTGATCAGCGAGGTGCACCCGCTCTACATCGGTCTCTACGAAGGCGCGATGGGCCGCAAGGAGGTGACCGACTTCGTCGAGGAGAGCGACTGCATCATCCTGCTCGGCACGCTGCTCACCGACATCGACCTCGGCATCTTTACCGCCAAGCTCGACCCCACCCGCACGATCTTCGCCACCAGCTCCGAGCTGCGGATCAGCCACCATCACTACCACGACGTGCTGCTCGACGACTTCATCCGTGGAGTCGCCGCGGCGCGGCCGACGGCGGCGCAGCGGCCGCTGCCCCCCGGGCCCGAGGCGGCCGCGGGCGAGTTCACGCTGGTGCCCGACGCACCCCTCACGACCACCCGGCTCGTGCGGCGGCTCGACGAGTCGCTCGACGATCGCACGCTCGTGGTGGCCGACGTGGGCGACGCGCTCTTCGCGTCGAGCGAACTGGTGATCCGCGGGCAGACGGAGTTCATCGCCCCGGCCTACTACACCTCGATGGGCTTCGCCACGCCGGCGGCGCTCGGGGCGAAGATGGCGCGACCCGATCTCAAGGTCGTGGCACTGGTGGGCGACGGCGCCTTTCAGATGACGGGCATGGAGCTCTCCACGATCGTGCGTCGCGGCCTGCCCGTCGTCGTGATCGTGCTCGACAACAAGGGCTACGGCACCGAGCGGCTGATTCACGAAGGAAGCTTCAACGACATCAACCCCTGGCAGTATCAGCTTCTGCCGCAGGTGCTCGGCGGTGGCACGGGCTACGAGGTCCGCACGGAGGGTGAGTTCGACGCGGCGCTCGCGCGGGCCCTTGCCGACACGTCGGGCATGAGCATCATCCGGGCCCACATCGGCGTCGACGACCGCAGCGTCACGCTCGACCGGCTCGCCGCCGGCTTGGCCCGCCGCGTGAAATGACCCGGCCGCGGCTGCCGCCGCGGGATCCCCTCGCTCGCGCTCGGGGCTTGTATGAGGCGATACAAGCCCCAGGGCGCGAGCCCGGGGATCCCCTTCCCATACAAGCCCCAGGGCGCAAGCCCGGGGATCGCCTTCCCATACAAGCCCCAGGGCGCAAGCCCGGGGATCCCCTTCCCATATAAGCCCCAGGGCGCAAGCCCGGGGATCCCCGCCGCGGAAGCGGCGGCAACGTCAACGTTTCAACCCCGGCACGCCGACGGCCTTGCCGTACGCGGCCACCAGCTCGTCGAACGTCGCACCGTAGGCCGCGCGAAGGCTCTCCTCGACCGGCATGCCCTCCTTGATGGCCCGCACGAAGGCGGCGAACTTCCGCGGGTCGCGGGCCGTCAGAAACTTCACGAGGCTCGACGCCATGCCGTATTGCACGGCCTGGATGTTGGCGGCCGTAAAGAAGTCGGCGCCGAGGTCGCCGCGGGCCCGCATCACCTCCAGGGCCTGGGCCTCCTTGAGCGGCACCTGATTGCTCTGCGGCACCACCTTCGTGCCCACCCACTCGGCGATCCCTTCGTTGAGCCAGTTGGGAAGCCGCGTGGGCGACATCCAGCGGTGGTTGAAGCCGTGGCTCGTCTCGTGCACGAGCATGTGGGCGAATGCCGACGCGTCACTGCCCTGATGACAGGCCGTGATCACTCGGCCGTCGCTCCGCTGATGGCAGAGTCCGTGCACGCCCTCCGCATCCGCCTGCATGAACCTCCCCTCGAAGGCCACGAAGTCGGCCTGGTCGCGAAAGGCGATGACGAGGCACTTCCCCTTCCACACCGGCTCGCCCCGCGGGATGCCGTAGAGGTCGCAGAGGAAGTCGTGCATCCGGTCGAGCCCCGCCGTAAAGGGCCGCATCTGCTCGGGCGGAATGTCGGTGGCCACGAGGAACTCGTGGGTCGAGTCGAGCACGAGCTTGGGAAACGCCTCCTGCACCTGCTTCACGAAGGCCTCGAGCGCCGCCACCTCATCGGCATGCTCGTCGGCCGAGAGCTGCGGCCACGGCTCGACGCCGCGCCCCTGCATTCGCTCCAGCGATTCGGCGACCGATTGCTCGTAGGCCTGCCGCGCCCGCTGGCTGCGGAGCTCCGCCGCGTTGGCCCCCTTCGCCGCGGCCTCGTAAACGGTCTCGCGATCGGCCACGATCCGGCGGATGGCCGGCGGCAGCACGGTCGTGGCCCGGGCTTCCCCCTCGGGCTTGAGCCGCAGCGACGCCACCTTGCCGTCGCGCACGACGAGCTTCTCGAGCGTCGGCCGCACGAGCCGCTTGCCGGTGCCGAGTTCCACGAGATCGAGCACCTGCCCCTCCCGGTCGGCGAGCGCCTCGGCCAGATCCGCCCCCGCCGCGGTCGCAGCCACGAGCGCCAGTGCGATCCATGCAACGCGTGCGATCACGATCCCTCCTCCGTGGCGAGCGTCCGGCGGCGGATGTCGGTGCTCGAAAGATCCATGCGAAACTCCCGCTGCGACACGAAATAGGTCACGCCCCGCAGCTCCGCGGGCACGTCGAGCTGGGCCGGATCCTGAAACGCGCCATCTTTCACCCGGCCAAACACGATCAGGCCGCGGGTCCGCCGGGCGATCGTCTTGACAGCCGCGGCCGCCGCATCGGCCGAGCCCCCGTAGTAGCGCGGATCGGCGAGCCGCAGGTAGGTGTCGGTCCCCATCACGAACGTGCTCTCGGGAAATACCTCGAGCTTCTCGAGGAACGTGGCGGCCCGCGTCAGCCAGAGCCGCGGCTGGCCGTCGGCGGCCGCGGCGAACTGGGCGGCCCGATCGCGGAGCTCCAGCCAGTCGAGGGCCGGCTTGTCGACGTTCGTGATCGAGAGCTCGAAGGCCACGGGCCGCTCGGCGATCTCCGCGGCGATGGCCGCCATCCGCCGATGCCCGTCGTGCAGCGGATTGAACGAGCCGGGAAACACGAGTGCGCCGGACTGGGGCACGGCATCGTCTGGCCCTCCCGCTGCCACGGCCGTGCGTTCGCCTGCCGCAAGCTTCCGCCAGGCAGCCGGCGGCTCGACCCGCTCGCGGATCAGGTGCTCGCCCGCGCGGAGCATGCCAGCCGGCAGTTCGGCATCGCCGCCGGCCGCACCGTTCACGACGGCGAGCGCCAGCGCCGCCGCGATCGCCTCCTCGTCGGCCCGCGACCGGGCGTCCTTCTCGAGCACGAGTTCGGCCATGTCGGTCGCGGCAAGCGAGTGGGCCGCGGCGAACACGCGATGCTGGCCGCGCTTCGGCGCGACCGTGCGGAGGCTCGCGGTCACGGCGACGCCGAGGCAGGCGTCGGTGCGTGCGGACGGGCCGCAGAGCCGAATCGCACGCTGCCAGGCGGCCACGGCCAGCCGCCGCGCCGTTCGAGACGAGCAGTAGGATTCCTGCGGACCCCCGAGGAATGCATCGACCGCCTCGCGGGCGTAGGGCACGAGCCCCTCGAGCACGACGGCACTGGCGCCCGGCGTGCCCGCGAGCGAGGCGATGGCCGCCGCGCCGCCACCGCTCGACACGATCACGAGCCGGCGTTCCTGCGCTGCGAGCCGTTCGATGAGTGCCGTCGGGTCGGGGCGCATGGCGGCCGCAGCGGGGCGTTCCTGGGGGCGGATATGAAATAATCATACTGGGGAGGTCGGGCGAGCCGTCCGCGGCTTGCGCCGCGGGATCCCCTCGCTTGCGCTCGGGGCTTTTATGGGCAACGCATCAAGCTCGGGGCTTTTATGGGCAACGCATCAAATGGAAGCCCCCAGGCGCAAGCCGGGGGATCCCCGACGCGGAAGCGTCGGCAACGCCGATGCACGGGGGAGCCGTCCGCGGCTTGCGCCGCGGGATCCCCTCGCTTGCGCTCGGGGCTTTTATGGGAGGGTGCGAGCAGCCACACTGTGGACTTTTACCGCCGCGGTGGCGGCATCCACGGAGCACGATTCATGCGGGCGGCCATCATCGGCATCGGTGCGATCGCGGGCATGCACGCCCGCGCCCTGCGCGACATCCCCGGCGTCGAGCTCGTGGCGGCCTGCTGCCGCACCGAGGAGAAGGGCCGGGCCTTCGCCGAGCAATTCGGCTGCGAGTGGTTCGCCGACGCCGCGAAGATGATCCGCCGGGCGAAGCCCGACTTCGTCACCGTGGCCACACCGTCGGGCGCCCACCTCGACGCGGTGCTCGCGGCGGCCCGACGCGGCGTGCACGTGATCTGCGAGAAGCCGCTCGAGATTTCGCTCAAACGGATCGACAGGATGATCGCCGCCTGCGCGAAGGCCGGCGTCACGCTCGGCGCCATCTTCCCGCAACGGTTCAATCCCGTGATCCGCACGGTGCACGAGGCGGCCGCAGGCGGGCGGTTCGGTTCGCTCGCGATCGCGGCGAGCTACGTGCCCTGGTGGCGCGACGACGCCTATTACGGTCCGGGCCGCTGGCAGGGCACCAAGGCCCTCGACGGCGGCGGCGCCCTCATGAACCAGTCGATTCACGGAGTCGATGCCCTGCAGTGGATCGTGGGCTCCACGATGCCCGGCCTCGCCCCCGGCGAAAACCCCGTCGAGTCGGCCATCGCCTTCACGGCAATCCGGGCCCACGACGCCGAGCGACTCGAGGTCGAAGACACCTGCGTGGCCGTGCTGCGATTCAAGAATGGCGCCCTCGGCCAGCTGTTGGCCGCCACGAGCCTCTATCCGGGCCAGCTGCGGCGGTTCCTGTTCGGCGGCCGCGACGGCACCGCCGAGATCATGGAGGAGCAGCTCCTGACCTGGCAGTTCCGCACGCCGCATGCCGACGACGAGGCCACGCGGGCCCGGCTCTCCATCACGAGCAGCACCTCGGGCGGCGCCGCCGACCCGATGGCCATCAACTACGATTGCCACACCCGCAACTTCGAGGATTTTCTGGCCGCGGTGAAGGAGGGCCGCCGTCCCGCGCTCGACGGCCTCGAGGGCCGCAAGGCCGTGGCGATCATCGAGGCCTGCTATGCGTCGGCCCGCACTGGTCGTCCCACCCGCGTCAAGGATTCCGCATGAACTCGCCGCTTCGCTACGCCATCTGCAACGAGACCTTCGGCGACTGGCCGTTCGCAAAGGGCTGCGACTTCGCCGCGGCCTGCGGCTACACGGGGCTCGAGGTCGCCCCCTTCACGATCGCATCACTCGCTACGGAGCTCTCGCCGGTCCAGCGCGGCGAGCTGCAGCGCACGATCGCCCGCGCGGGCCTCGATTGCGTCGGGCTTCACTGGCTGCTCGCCAAGACCGAGGGCTTTCACGTGGCCCACCCCGATGCCACGGTGCGGCAGCGGACGGTCGACTACCTCGCGGAGCTCGCCCGGCTGTGCCACGACCTCGGCGGCCGCGTGCTCGTGTTCGGCTCGCCCAAGCAGCGGAGCCTGCTCCCCGGCGTGTCGCTGGCCGAGGCGGAGAACCACATTCACGAGGTGTTCTCCAAGCTCGTGCCGGTGCTCGAGACGACCGACACGGTCGTGGCCCTCGAGCCCCTCTCGACGGCCGAGACCGACGTACTCACCACGGCCGCCGACACCTGCCGGATGATCGACCGCATCGGCTCGCCCCACGTGCGGCTCCACCTCGACGTGAAGGCGATGTCCAGCGAAGAGACGCCGATTCCCGAGATCATCCACTCGAGTGCCCGCCACCTCGAGCACTTCCATGCCAACGACGAGAACCTCCAGGGCCCGGGCTTCGGGGCCGTCGATTTCCTGCCCATCTTCCGGGCGCTCGACGACGTCCGCTACGCCGGATGGGTGAGCGTCGAGGTCTTCGACTATGCTCCCGGGCCGGAGCGGCTGGCCCGCGACAGCATCGACTACATGCGCCGCATCGAAACCGAACTCGAATAGCCCCCTCACGAAAGCCCCGCGTCATGGCCGACCTCCCCCACTTCTCGTCGTCGTCCGCCCCGTCATCTCCGGCCGACGGCCCCTGGTATCGCGGCATGACCCGCTACCACTGGTTCGTGCTCGTCGTGGCCGCGCTCGGCTGGCTGTTCGACTGCCTCGATCAGCAGCTCTTCAACCTCGCCCGCAAGCCGGCGATGGAGACGCTCCTGGCGACGGCCGGTGCCGCCGCCGATTCGAAGGCGGTGGACTTCTTCGGCGGCCTTTCGACCTGCATCTTCCTGGCCGGCTGGGCGACGGGCGGCCTCATCTTCGGCGTCGTGGGCGACCGGATCGGACGGGCGAAGACGATGATGATCACGATCCTCATCTATTCGCTCTGCACCGGCCTCTCGGCCCTCTCGCGGGGCTTCTGGGACTTCGCCTTCTACCGGTTCATCACGGGGCTCGGCGTGGGGGGCGAGTTCGCCGTCGGCGTGGCGCTCGTCGCGGAGGTGATGCCCGAGCGGGCGCGGCCCTACGCGCTCGGCCTGCTGCAGGCCCTGTCGGCCGTGGGCAACTTCGGCGCGGCCCTGATCGGCATCGGCCTCGGCCTGGCCCAGAAGTCGTTCGAGAACGGCCTGATCGGCGGCTGGGAGCCGTGGCGTTGGAAGTTCGTGATCGGGGCGCTGCCCGCGGTGCTGGCGCTGGTGATCCGGTCCGGGCTCAAGGAGCCGGAGCGGTGGCAGGAGATGAAGAAGCAAGCGGCCGCGGAGGGCACGTCGCTCGGCGGCTACGGGGCTTTGTTCGCCGACCCACGCTGGCGGAAGAATGCGATCATCGGCATGCTGCTGGCCTGTGCCGGCGTGATCGGCCTCTGGGGCATCGGGTTCTTCGCGATCGATCTGCAGCGGAGCGTGCTCAAGAAGTCGTTCGAGGCCCAGGGAGTCACCGGCAGCGATCTCGCCAGTAAGCTGACGATCTGGTCGGGCATCGCCTCCATGATGATCCAGGTGGGGGCCTTCACGGGCATGATGCTCGCCGCCCGGATCTGCCAGCGGCTCGGCCGCCGGCCCTTCTTCGCGATCTTTTTCACCGCGGCGATGCTCTCGACGATGATGGTGTTCAGGTATCTCGACGACATCAGCGACTTCTGGTGGATGCTGCCCATCATGGGTTTCTTCCAGCTCTCACTGTTCGCGGGCTACGCGATCTACTTCCCCGAGCTCTTCCCCACGCGGCTGCGGAGCACGGGCACGAGCTTCTGCTACAACGTCGGCCGGTTCGTGGCGGCCAGCGGGCCGTTCCTGCTCGGCCAGCTTTCGAGCACCGTGTTCTCCGGATCGCCGGAGCCGATGCGGCCGGCGGGGCTGCTCATGTGCTTCATCTTTCTGCTCGGACTGGCCGTGCTGCCGTTCGCGCCGGAAACGAAAGGCCGGCCGCTGCCGGAGTGAGGCGGCAGGCCCCGCCGACGCTTCCGCGTCGGGATCCCCCGGCTTGCGCCTGGGGGCTTCTATCGACACAAGCCCCGAGCGGAAGCGAGGGGATCCCGTCCACACAAGCCCCGAGCGGAAGCGAGGGGATCCCGTCCACGCAAGCCCCGAGCGGAAGCGAGGGGATCCCGTCCACACAAGCCCTGAGCGGAAGCGAGGGGATCCCGCGGCAGAAGCCGCGGACGGGTCGCCGGATCATCAACCCCGTCGACATTTTCCCGTACAATCCGGGCTC
>JBILVW010000013.1:0-17550 GCA_044370205.1 Pirellulales bacterium
TTCGACTGGCGGCTCGACGACTTCGAGCTGAATGTCTTCAGTTCGTCGCTGCTGTTTTTCGTGCCGGTGCAGTGGGCGGTCCTGATCCTCGCCGACTTCCACCGCCGCAGCATCCGGGGTGTGACCCGGGAGGACCTCTGGAGGCTCGTCGGGGCGGTCTCGGCCGGCACGCTCCTTGGAAGTATCGTCTGTCGTGCGGTCGGGGTGCCGCTGCCGCGGAGCGTGACGATCATCGATTGGCTCGCGTCGATCTCGATTCTCGCCGGCATCCGGGCCACGATCTGTGAGCTGCACGACATGCTCCGGCGGTGGAACCAGAATGGCGCGAGCCGCTGTCTGCTCGTCGGCACCTGCATTTCGAGCGAGGCCATCGTGCGGACGGTCAACGGCTCTCGCGACTCCGACCGGC
Organism: Pirellulales bacterium; assembly: GCA_044370205.1. GTDB lineage: Bacteria > Planctomycetota > Planctomycetia > Pirellulales > UBA1268 > QWPN01. The sequence continues at coordinate 410 of JBILVW010000013.1, forward strand.
GAATCGTGGGCATCGTGGCCCCACTCGAAGAGTCGTCGCTCGTCGGCCGCACTTCCTCGAGCGTCCCGGTCATGGGGACGACCGACGATCTCGAACGGCTCATCGCCAGGCATCGGATCGACGAGGTGATGCTCGTCTCCGGAACCCTCGTCGGTCGGCAGGTTCGCGCGATCGAGAGGCGGTGCACCGCCGCCGGATGCCGCGTGCGAATCGTGCCGGTGATCGAGACGCTCGTCAGCGGCGGTCTGCACGTGCAGCCGCGGCCGCTCGACATCGGCGACCTGCTGAAGCGGGAGTCCGTGGAGATCGACCTCGACGGCATCGGCGGCTGGCTCGCCGGGGAGACCGTGCTCGTCACCGGGGCGGCCGGCAGCATCGGTTCGGAGATCTGCCGGCAGGTCGCCAGGCACGCCCCGAGCCGCATCGTGCTCGTCGACCGGAACGAAAACGGACTGTTCTGGATGGAGCGGGAAATGCACCGCGACTTTCCGGACGTCACCTGCATCCCCTGCGTCGGCGACATCACCGATGCGACCCGCATGGAGGCGATCCTGCGGGAGCAGCGGGCGTCGATCGTCTTCCACGCAGCCGCCTACAAGCACGTGCCCTTGATGGAGGCCCATCCGGGCGAGGCGGTGAAGAACATCGCCCTGGCCAGCGCCAGGCTCGCCGGCCTGGCGGCGAAGCACGGGGTGGACACGTTCGTCATGATCTCGACCGACAAGGCGGTGAACCCGACGAGCGTCATGGGGGCCTGCAAGCGGCTCGCGGAGATGCTCGTGCGGTCGGTCGCTCCCGCCGCCGCGACGAAGTTCGTCACCGTCCGGTTCGGCAACGTGCTCGACTCGGCGGGCAGCGTCGTGCCGCTGTTCCGCGAGCAGATCCTCCGCGGCGGTCCGGTCACGGTCACGCATCCGGAGATCGAGCGGTTCTTCATGACGATTCCGGAAGCCTCGCGGCTGGTGCTCCAGGCGGGCTTCATGGGCGTCGGCGGCGAGGTCTTCGTGCTCGACATGGGGGAGCCGGTGCGGATCGCCGAACTGGCCCGCGACATGATCCGGCTTTCGAACCTCGTCGAGGGACGCGACATCGAGATCCAGTATTCCGGGCTGCGGCCCGGCGAGAAGCTCTACGAGGAACTGTTCGACATGGAGGCGGAGTCGCTCGAGCCGACGCGTCATCCCAAGATCGTGACGGCCCGTCCGGAGCCGATGTCACTGGACGTGCCGCAGGTCATCGACCAACTGAGCCAGATCGTGAACACCGATGGCTACGTCGTCCGCAATCTGCTCACGAGCCTCGTTCCCAGCTACGCCCCGAATTCGAGCGGCATGGTCGTCGGCCGGATCGGCCCCGAGTCGACGCATCCGGCCCGCCGCGGCGACGCCGCCGCGACCGTGCCGCCGAAGGTCGCCGCCTGATGCGGCGCCGCTGGCTTCAATCCCACTGACCGCAACGTGAAAGCCTCCATGATCCAGATCGTCACCGTCGTCGGCGCCAGGCCGCAGTTCATCAAGGCGGCCGTCGTCTCGCGTGCCATCGCCGGGCGTTCCGCCGACGGCCTGATCGCCGAGCGGATCGTGCACACCGGCCAGCACTTCGACGCGAGCATGAGCGACGTGTTCTTCACGGAGCTCGGCATCCCCGCCCCGTCCCATCATCTCGGCATCGGCGGCGGCACCCACGGCCAGAACACGGGACGGATGATCGAGGCCATCGAACGGGTGCTCCTCGACGAGCCGCCCGACTGGGTGCTCGTGTACGGAGACACCGATTCGACGGTGGCGGCGGCCCTCGCCGCCGTGAAGCTGCACATCCCCGTCGCCCACGTGGAGGCGGGGCTGCGGAGCCGCAACCGCCGCATGCCGGAGGAAATCAATCGAATCCTCACCGACCACGCGAGCGATCTCCTGCTCACGCCCACGGTTGCGGCGACGGCCAATCTGGCGAAAGAGGGGATCGAAGGCCCCGATGTCGTCAGGATCGGTGACGTCATGTTCGATGCCACCCTCCAATTCGCGGAACAGGCGGAACGACAGAGTTCGATCCTCGAGCGGCTCGGCTGCGAATCGGGTTCGTACACGCTGGCGACCGTGCATCGCCAGGAAAACACCGATTGTCGCGAGCTTCTGTCGGCCATCGTCGATGCCTTCGCCGCCTCGAGCCGGCCGATCGTCTGGCCCGTGCATCCGCGGACACGCCGGCGGCTTGACGACTTCGGGATCGTGCTTCCGGAGATCGTGATCGCGACCGAGCCGCTCGGCTACCTCGACATGCTGAAGCTCCAGAAACACGCGAGGCTGATCGCGACGGATAGCGGCGGTCTCCAGAAGGAGGCGTATTTTCACGGCGTGCCATGCGTGACGATGCGCGAGCAGACGGAGTGGGTGGAGCTCGTCGACGCGGGCTGGAACGTCGTCGTGCCACCCCGATCGGGGCGGCTGGCGGAAACACTGGAGACGTTCTCCGCTCCCCCGCACCGGGACGAGGGGATCTATGGTGATGGCCGCGCCGCAGAGCGTACTATCGACGCTCTGCTCGAGCGGCACACCGTGCGACGCGAAGTGAACCCGGACGTCGCCCGGGTGTTGCGGTGACCGAAACGGCGAACGACGTTGTCCGAGGGTGCGGGAAAGAAATCATGATCGGGCTCCTCGAAATGGCCCGCAGGCAGGGGCCTGTCGCGGCTCTGCGGCATGCGATCCAGTGGCCCTTCAGACGGCTGAGACGGGCTCGGATCCTCGATGCGATTGCCTCGTCCGACAACCTGGAAGATCGCTTTACGAGGATTTATACGCGAAACCTGTGGGGCGACACGGAAAGCAAGAGCGGAACCGGCTCCAATCTCGAGCACACCGCGAATCTGCGGGCCAGGTTGCCGGATCTCATGCGGCAGCACCGCATCGAGACGGTTTTCGATGCCCCGTGCGGCGACTTTCATTGGATGAAAGCCGTGGTCGCCGAGACCGGCGTGCGTTATGTGGGAGGCGACATCGTCAAGCCGTTGATTGAAAAGCTGTCCCGGGAGGCGGCCACGGACCGCGTCTCGTTCGTTCACATCGATCTCACGCGGGATCCCTTTCCTGCCGCTGACTTGATGATCTGCCGCGACTGCCTCTTCCACCTGTCGTACCGCGACTGCCTCGCGGTTTTGCGCGGGTTCCTTGCGTCGGGCATTCCGCTGCTCCTGACGACGACTCACGAGTTCCGCAAGGGCGGGGCGAATCAGGACATAGCGACCGGCGATTTTCGGCCCATGGACCTGTTCAGGCCTCCGTACGATTTTCCGGCCGACGTGCTGGCGAGGATCGACGACTGGTTGCCTCCGGATCCGTCCCGATTCATGTGTCTGTGGACGCGAGCACACGTCGCCCGGGCCGTCGCGGCGCTCGAAAGGCACCTCTCGACGTAGCGCCCATTCGCACCCCCACGGCGGGGCCGGCGGGCCGTATTCCGCCCCCCGAACCGGGCTTGCATCGGGGGGGCCCTTTCGGCGACCCTCCCGCCCTCGGTTTCCCCCTTGCCAACGCGTGCGGCCGGATCATGGCGAAACGTCTCTTCGACCTCGTCTTCTCGATCGCGGGGCTCGTCGTACTCTCCCCTGTTCTCGTCGTGGCGGCGGCCCTCGTGCGATGCTCGTCGCCGGGCCCGATTCTTTTCTGCCAGGAGCGGATCGGCAGGGGATTTCGTCCGTTCACGATCTACAAGTTTCGCACGATGGTCGCTGAGGCGCCGAAGCTGGGCGCGGCCATAACGTGCGGCGACGACCCGAGAATCACCCGCATCGGCCGGCTGCTCCGGGCGACCAAGATCGACGAATTGCCGCAGCTCTTCAACGTGCTCCGCGGCGACATGAGCTTCGTCGGCCCGCGTCCGGAGGTGCGACGGTACGTCGACATGTTCCCGGAGGACTACAAGGAAATTCTCGCGGTGCGGCCCGGAATCACGGACCTCGCGTCGATCGTCTATCGCAACGAGGCGGCGATTCTGGGGCGTGCCGTCGATCCCCACGAGGAATATGTCAGGCACATCCTGCCGCACAAGATTCGTCTCGCCAAGGAGTACCGCTGCAGGTCATCGGTGTTCTTCGACATCGGCCTGATCGTGCAGACCCTCGTGGCCGTCGTCCGGCCGGATCCACTTCCCGACACCAGGGGCGTCACATGAATGGCATGCAACCCGTGATCGTTCCGTTCTTTCGGCCGTCGTTGACGGAGGACGAAATCAACGAGGTCGTCGAATGCCTTCGGTCCGGTTGGCTGACCACCGGGCCCCGGACCCGACAGTTCGAGGCCGACTTCGCCACCGCCGTCGGTGCACGCCACGCCGTGGCCGTCACGTCCTGCACCGCCGCCCTGCATCTTGCCGTCGAAGCCCTCGGACTGCGACCCGGCCAGGGCGTGCTCGTGCCCACCATGACGTTCGCGGCGACGGCCGAGGTGGTCCGTTACCAGGGCGGGATCCCGATCCTGGTGGACTGTGATCCCGTGACGCTCAACATGGATCTCGTCGCCGCGGAGCACGTGCTCTCCGACCTCCGAGCCGGGCGGACGCCGCTCGATCCCTCGCTCGAGGTCGTCGGGATCATGCCGGTTCACATCGGTGGACTGATGCTCGACATGGATGCAGTCCGAGCCTTCGCCTCGGCCCATGGACTCTGGATCGTCGAGGATGCCGCCCACGCCCTGCCCGCGGCGTATCGATCGGGCCCGACGGCGAGCTGGCGGCGCTGCGGCGAGGGTACGGCCGACGTCACGTGTTACTCGTTCTATGCCAACAAGACCATCACGACGGGCGAGGGAGGCATGGCCGTCACGGACGACGAGTCGCTCGCGGCCCGGATGCGAAGCATGTCGCTCCATGGGCTGTCGCAGGACGCCTGGAAGCGATTCAGCGGCGGCCCATGGGACTATCGAATCATCGCTCCCGGCTTCAAATACAACCTCACCGATATCGCATCATCGATCGGCATCCATCAGTTGCGTCGGGCCGAGTCGCTCCGCCAGCGCCGCGAGGAACTGGCCGAACGCTACCACGAGGCGTTCGCGAACCTGTCTGAAGTCGATCTGCCGCCGTTCCAGCACGACCGACTTCATTCGTGGCACCTGTTTCCGATCCGGCTCTGCACGGAACGACTGTCGATCGATCGCAACGCCTTCATCGACGCACTGAAGGCCCGCGGGATCGGCACGTCCGTTCACTGGAGACCGCTGCACTTGCACCCGTACTACGAAACCACTTTTGGATGGCGTCCTGGCGACCTTCCCGTCGCATCGGCCGTGTGGCAGCGGCTCGTCAGCCTGCCCCTGTCTCCGACGCTGACAAACGCCGAAGCAGACATCGTGGTGCAGGCCGTTCGCGAAGTGTGCGTGGGTTCGGCGCGGCGGGCCGACGGTCGTCGTCACGCCGCGTGACGGCTGTTGGCGAACGACCTTTGCAAGCCCGCCTGTTGCTTCTGCCGCGGGCAATGGCGCTGATTGCGGAGGCCCGATACCGAGCCTATTCTTGGAAGGTTCCTCCAACCTTCTCGTTCAAAGGGCCGGTCGGTGCCGAATGCCGCCCCAAGGATCGCCGGATGCACGATGCGTAGCCGATGTCGGCGAGTCGTGATGGCATGCGCCGGTGCCATCGCGGCTTCGGGGCTGGTCCACGCCGAGATCGTTCAGATGAATGGCGCAAGTCGGTCGGAGACGGCGTTCATCGCATCGAACATCGATCTCATCAACAAGGGCGCCGCTTCTCTCCTATCGGCGACACACTCCGGCTACACGCCCTACTCGTCCGGCGGAAGAGCGGCGACGAACGCGGCGAATCTGAACGACGGCGCTTTGGGGCTGCCGTACACGGGATACGGTGCTGCGGCCCTGAGTACCGTGAGCTACGACTCCGACGGCCGTTGGTCCAGCACGTACAGGCTGAACACGACCACGAATGCGACGGGCTACGACATCTCCGGGATTCGGACGGTGTCCGGGGCGCCGAGCGTTGCCCGAAATCAACGATTCGAGTTGCTCTTCTCGACGGTGGACAGCCCGGAAACATTCACGTCCTACGGCACGTATTCCCACGCGCCCGGCGGTTTCGGAGGTGCCAGAATCACGCTGACCGGCTCCGGCGGCGCCATCGCGAAAAACGTGGCGGCCGTGCGTTTCAGCGTCGACCAGGCCGAAGGAGTCGCGACGGTCTACCGTGAGTTCGATGTCTTCGGTGCGCCGACGGGAAGCGGCCATCCATCGGCTTTTCAACGTGTGACCCCCGACGATTCGCGGATCACCTACTCCGACTACGCCCGGCTGGTGAGGCTCGATGCCAGCGAGGCGCGATTCGACAGGCCTCTCGCCGGCGTACGAGGTGGCCGGGAGAATGCCAATCCGGCGGCCCGCGTCAGATTTCGCACCGACGCCACCATGATTACGGCGTCCTTCACGACCGGGACGCTGGCCACCACGCAGGGAACCGGCGTAATCCTCGTCGATGGCGTCCGGGCCGGCAGGTTCGATGCGAGTGTCTCCGGCTCGATGCTGGAGGTGGACGTGCCGGTCCCCGGCGCTGGGTATCGCGATATCGAGCTGCTGCTGCCCTACTCGCAGGACGTTCGTTTCACCGGGCTGTTGGTCAATGGCGAGGCCGGGTTCCAATCGCCTACGGTCCGGTCGCCGATTCGCTACGTCGCCTACGGCGACTCGATCACGCAGGGGTTTTGGTCGAGCGACGCATACAGCAGCTACTCCTCCCTCGTGGGCAAGCAGAACGATTGGGAGGTCGTCAACATGGGGTTCGGGTCGCGAGGCCTCAAGGACTCTGGATCCGGCGGCGCTGACGGTGCCGTCGTCGCATCGCTGGGTGCGGATGTGATATCCGTGATGATGGGCGCCAACGACGCCGCCGCCCAGGTCTCGGCGAACACGTACCGGGCCTTGATGGAGGCGTTCGTCGCCAGGATCAGGGAAGTCGACGGCACGGTCCCGATCTATCTGATCTCGCCGCTCTACACGTCGAACGCGGCCATCCAACCCCGCCTGCTGGAATACCGGAACCAGATCACGGGGCTTGTGAACGACTCGCCGGATTCGAATCTGCACTGGATCGATGGACTTTCGCTCGGCATCGATGCCACCAACGTGGGCTCGCTCACGAGTGACGGCATCCACCCGAACGACACGGGTTTCTCACTGCTGGCGTCCAATCTCGCCCCGCAGATGAGCCCGTCGTTGAGGCTCCAGAGTTTTGGCCTAACGCTGGGATCGCTCTCCCCGCAGACGCTGTCGATTGCAGGAGCCTCGTCCATCCAGGTGCGAGTCGTTCCGGAGCCTGCTGCGATCGTCATGGTGGTCGTGTCGGCGATCCTCCTGCTGCCCCGCTGCGCCCGGCGCTCATCATGAGGCCGGCCGGCGTGATGAAACGCATCTTCCGCCTGGCCGTCGCGCCGGTATTGCGTGTGCTGACGTGGCCTTTTTTTCAGCCGCGCTATCTCAGGGGGCCGTACTTCGATGAAAGTCTCCTGGGGTGGGTGTGGGTCTGGCGGTCACTGTGGACTCAGAAAGTGCTGCGGATCAACGCCCATATTCCCTGGCCCGTGAGTCCGTCCATCGCGATCTCGAATCCTCAAAACATCGTTTTTTCGCCGGAAGACCTGAACAACTTTCAGACGTTCGGCTGCTACTTTCAAAACTTCGCGGCCACAATCGTGCTGGGGCGAGGCACGTACGTCGCGCCCAACGTCGGCATCATCACCGCTAATCATGATCCGGTGAATCTCGCGAGACACCTTCCCGCGGCCGACGTCGTTCTGGGCGAGAACTGCTGGATTGGTATGAACGCGATGATCCTGCCGGGCGTCCACCTGGGCCCCCATACCGTGGTCGGAGCCGGCGCAGTCGTCACGAGAAGTTTTCCTCAGGGCTGGTGCGTGGTCGTCGGCAACCCCGCGAGATCGATCCGCGACCTTCGGCCTGCGCCGTCATCCGACGACGGTCCTGGGAGCGGGCCCCATGACGCAGTTCAGGCGGCCCGGCCGTGAACGGCGGCCGATGCCGGCAAACGGACGCCGGCCGCGCCGAGACAGTGACCCACCATCTCCTCCGCGAAAGCGATCGGTCCAGGCAGCGGCGGCATGGCGAGGGGCCTTCGCCCGCCCGCCCCGTCTCGAACGGCGATTCGATCGATGGCCGCGCACAGCGAACCCGCGTCGTGCGGGTCGAAGTACTCGGCGGCGTTTCCGCAAAACTCGCGGGCATACGGCCGGTCGGCGGCGATGACAGGCGTGCCCAGGCTCAGCGATTCCACCATCGGCAGGCCGACCGTTTCGACCAGGGACGGCATCACCAGCGCGTCTGCTTCCCGCAGTGCCGCGCCGACCTGAGGTCTCCCGAGAGCCCCGAGAAAAACGACGTTCGGCGAAACGTCCCTCGGCGGCGCGGGGAGCGTCAGGAAGAACGTCCAGTCCCGATGGTGCTTCCGTGCCAGGCTGGCGGCTGCGAAGAGCACGGCGAGGTTCTTGTAGGGCTGGTCGTTGCCGATGTATAGCAGCCGCCTGCCCCGGCTGGCCCGCATCGCGGCCGGGGTCTCGGCCGCCGGCTCCACCGCATCGGTCAGGTCGGGGATCGCGGGTCGAACCACGTGCACTCGACCACGGGTCGTGACGACGTCCCGTTCGACCCAGGTCTTCATGACCTCGGATTGCACGATGATCCGGCTCGCGTCACGACAGGTGCGACGGAAGAACGACTGCGCCAGGGGCACCTCGACCACGTTCCGAGCCCGCAGTCGCCAGGGCACGCCGCGCCGGTGGTAGGTGGCGATCGCCTCCGGGCAGAAGTAGAGCGAGTTTTGCAGCATCATCACCTGCGGCAGATTCGCTCTTCCGGCAACCCCGCTCATGTTCAGCAGCACATCGCAGCCATGAGCGCCGAAGAATCGGGAGGATACCGTCCGGAGCCACCCATACCTGCTGATCGCGTTGTCCGTCACGGGAGGGCATTCGATGATCTCGAGGTCACGGGAGCAGGGATAGTCGAAACGGTATGACTTCCGCGGCAGGACGAATACGACGATCCGGCTGATCAGCCGGCGACAGGCCGTTGATTCGGAGATGCCGTCGAGCAGGGAACGGAGGACCGTCTCGCAGCCTCCCCCCCTGGTGCCCAGGGCGTTGATGCCGAGGATCATGCGCAGGCCCCCGTGGCGAGCCGTCGTCCAACTCGTGCAGCAATGATCCCGGGTTTCCTGGCCTCGGCAGCTGCGAGCCGTCGGCCTGCGGTCGCGACCGCCGCCGAGGCCATGCCGACGGATACGGCGAGGAGGCCGACGCCCTCGAGAGGGTAGGCGATCATGCCGATCAGGCAGGCGGCCAGGAGGCTCCGCGTGAGCATGAGCGCAGCGCACGGGCCCGCTTCATCGGGCCTCCGGAGGAGCCGGCGAATCAAAACAGTGCCGCTCATCCATCGGGCGACGACCGGGAAGAGCAGGGCGGCGATCCCGACGGCCCCCGTGTCGAGCAGCAATGACAACCATCCCGACTCGACTCCGAATCCGCCGAACCCGCGTGCCGCCACGTTCTCGTACACGTATTCGAAGTCGTCGGTGATGAACTCGGGCAGATAGAAGCCCTGTGTCGCCAGTCCTGAGCCCCAGAGCGCCGCCCACGGATATGCCTCCAGGAACGCGAAGGCGGGGCCGTCACTTCCCCCCTGGATGAACCCGCCGTACTTCGCCGATTTCTCTGCGATCACGGACTCGAACAAGGTGCCGACTCCGAGCCCCCCCAGGCAGACCACGACTGCAGCCCCGCCGAGTGCGGCCAGGTACCGCGCCGATGCCACGCTGACGCTGCCGATTGCCAGCAGCGGAACGATCAAGCTCGCCACGAGCATCAGATAGCCGCTCGTGGAGAACGTAAACGCGAGCGCGGCAAGGTGAACCGCAAGGAGCATCCGGGTACGCGAGGCCCGGCCCATCGACCCCGTGCCGCTGGCGATGTCGCTCAGGAGCACCACGATCGAGGGAACGAGCCAACGGGCGAGCATCTTGGGTTCGTGTGCGAATGAGCCGACGCGCTTGAAATCGATCCCGAACACCGAATACGTCAGATGCGTGGGCTGGCCGTTCAGCAGGCCGTCGTAGAAGACACCCCCGACGTCGTATCCGATCAGGTGGCACGCCTGCTCCACCAGGCCGAAGCCGGCGAGCACCGTGGTGGCGGCAACCCACGTCCGCAAGGCGGCCGTGACGTCGACCGAACGCTGCAGTGCGACGAGGCACAGTCCGACGAGCGACAGGCGGGAAAGCAGCAGCGTGCCCTGCAGTGCAAGGCGTAGGCCCAGCGATCGCATGCCGTCCCCCTGGTTGGCCAGATAGTCCGGGGGAAAATAGAACGTCATCAGCGTCATCCACGTCGCCCACGACGCGAAGATGCCGAACCCCCCGAGCGGGCCCGTCGCGGCGAGCCGCGGCAGATGGCATGCCGCGACCGGCAGGGCGAGCAGGCACGCGATTTTGAAGAGTTCGATCCGCTGCCCGGCCTCGATGAAGACGCCATTGAATGGCAGGGTGAAGATCACGGCGAGCACGAATCGGCGCAGGTCGGTGCTGCTGGCGATGAGCGCCAGCACGCCGCCGATCAGGATGCACCAATGGAGAATCGCCATCACGACTTCCTACGCTGCCCGCGAGACCACGGGACGCCATCCGCTGCACAATCGCTCGAGTTTGTCGCACTCGCGGTCCATGCGTTCGGACCACGACGGGAGATTGGCTTCGGCCCAGGTTGCGGCTCCACCGGCCAGGCGATTCCGCAGTGCCGCATCGTCGAACAAGCGCCTCATGAACAGGGCGAGGTCGTCGTCCACCGACGACGGACGTGCGAGCAGCCCCGATACTTCATGCTCGACGAACAGAGGAGTGTCACCATTGGCGATGCTGAGAATCGCCTTGCCCGCCCGCATCGCCTCGAGAAGTGAACTGCCGACGTTGCTGTGCTCGTAGGCGAACGTGGCGACGTCCGCGGCCGCGAGAGATTCTCGCAGCAGCGACCGCGAGACATTGCCGAGAAAATGCACGCGGTCAGCCACGCCCATTTGCCGGGCGTGATCTTCGAGGGGCCGCTGTTCCGGTCCATCACCCGCAAGCAGCAGACGAGGTGTTCCGCCCGCGTTGCGTGCGGCGCGGGCGAAGGCGGTGATCACACGATCCATCCGCTTCCATGCCACGAGCCTTCCGACGCTGATCACGACTGCGTCGTCATCGGCGGCACCGATCCGTGTCCGCATGCGCTCCCGGTCGCCGGGCAGGGGCACCACCGCCGAATCGACGCCGTTGACGGGAAACCAGAAATTCTCGGGCGGCACGCCGAAGCGTTCGGCCACTCTGTCTCCGCGGGTGCCGTCGTTCGTGATGATGAGAAGATCGGGCTTCACGAGGAGCGTCACGATCTCGTTCCACGTGCAGACCGGCTTCCACCACCGCTCCAGGTAGCCTCCGAGAAACACGCCCAGCATTCGCGTGATCGCGGGAATACCCAGCCGTCGCGCGAGCGGCGTACCGAGCAACGTATAGATGCCGACCGAGTAGATGGCATCGGGCTGAAACCGTTCGGCTGCGATCCGCGTTTCCCTCCGTAGGGAAATGAAGTCGAAGGGCTTGAGCAGGCGATGCAGAAAGCCTCGTTCGGAACCGTCGAGAAATCGTGCGAGGTGGCCGGTCGGCTTCGGGACGATCTCGATCGTGATCGAGCCCTTGCGATGCACTCGGCCGCCGGGAGGAATCGGGCCGGTCCAGTCGAGCATGATCCAAAGGACTTCGACACCGCGACCGGCGAGCCGCTCGGCGAGGTGGAACAGGCTCGGGGTGCCCGGCACCGGCCTGCCCTCGAGCCAGCAGTGGAGGCCCTGCTCGAATGGAAGCGAAAGCATGAGAAGTCGTCGCATGGTCTGGAGTCGTTTCGGGGGGGCGGTGCCCCGCTTCAGGCGGCGGCACGCAGACGGATTTCGTACTCGTTCATGAGCCGACCCGCGGACGACCGTCGCCGGGCCAAGCCGAAGCCGGACCGCTGGTAAAACGCGTTCACGTCGTCGTTGTGCATGGCGTCGGTGGTCAGGCTGACGACCGAGGCCGGAGTGCGACGTGCGGATTCGAGAAATGTCTGCACGAGACGCCGGCCGATCCCTTTGCCTTGAGCCGAGAGGCGAACTGCGAGCGACGACAATTCCGCACGGCTGCCCACCTCTGCCCGATCTTCCGCCTGAGCACGATGGATGACGACGGCAGCGACCCGTGCTACGGCACGCGCCAGGAGCCAAGGCCGCCGGGCGAGACCCAACGTCAGGGGCCCCGCGAATGTCCACGGGCTCCGCTTCATCGCCGCGTAGAACCGCGATGGTTCGATGAATCCGGCAACAAAACCGACGATGCCGCCGGCGTCGGCCGCCACGTAGAGCAACCCCCCGTCGAACCGAAGCACGGCACGGTAGTACGCCCGCAGGAAACCGGGGCCCAGCCGGGTGAGGAAGAATCCGGGGAACGCCTCGGTGTGAACCGCCGCTATCGCCGGGATGTCGTCCGCGGTCGCGGCCCGCACGTGGACTCCGCGTCCGTCCGTCTCGTCCGGAACCTCACCCAGGACATCGCGTCGCAGGATTCGCTCGAGATCGGACGTGCGGTGCGTGCGGTCGTAGTTGGCGACGAAGAAGCGGCGGGCGTTGGCTCCCAACCGGGCAGCCTCCGCCGGGGCGTCGGCCACGGCCGTAATGGCCTCCGCCAACGCCCGCGCATCGCCGGGCGGAACGACGTGGCCGAAGTCGCCCTCCCGCACGGTTTCCGCCGTCGCGGAGTCGGCCCGAACGCTGGCGATCACGGGACGTCCGGCCGCGGTGTAGCCGTGAATCTTCGAGGGCACGGACGTATCGCCGGACTCGGGCAGCAGCGTGACGAGGCCGACGTCTCCGGTCGCCTGGACTTCGGAGAGGGACTCGGCAGGCTGGAACGGCAGGAAGCGGACGCGGTCCAGGTGGCGTTCTCGCGCAAGCCGCTCGCATTCCTCCTTCACGGGCCCTTCGCCGACGAACAGGAAGAGGATGTCCGACCTTCCGCGGAGCCGTTCGGCGGCGTCGATGACAACCCGTGCTCCGCTGATATGACCGATGGTGCCGGCGTAAAGCACCACGAACTGGTCCAAGGGGATTTCCCGGGCTCGCCTCCACGCATTGTCACGATCTTGCGGCACGACCTTCGCTCCGTCGAACCATTGCCGCGCGACGACGACTCGTTCCGCAGGCAGCCCCCTGTCGAGCAGGGTACGACGCATGCCGGTGGTGAGCGTCAGCACGAGCGTCGAACGGCGGCAAACCCAGGTATCGAGAGCCCGCAGCAGACGGTAGGCGAGCCCCGGCTCGAGAAGCCCCGCGTTCAGAGCGGCCTCCGGGTGAACGTCATGCACCCGGTAGACGAATGTCGCCCCCTTCAGCCAGGCCAGCACGAGGGCGGTCAAAGGTCCGAAGATGGGCGTTGATTCGCAGAAGACAATGTCGACGTTGCGGCACGGCAGGCCGTTGACCAGCGTGCTGATCGCGAAGGTGAAGTAGTACCACAACCGCCAGAGCATGCGGCCACGCGGATGGATCGAATGACCGCAACGAACGAGCGTGAATCCCTCGGGAGTCGTGGAACTTTCGCGAAAGCGGGCCTTCCAGCCGGGATGGAGAACGCCGGCAGGATGGTTGGGCCATCCCGTGAGGACGGTCATGGCGTGACCACGACGGGACATGTCCTCGGCGAAATCACGCGCCTGCACGCCGGCCGGTGCGTGTTCCGGCGGGTAGACATGGCAGATGTTCAAGACGTGCATCGTCGTGCCGCCGGAGATGGTCGCGAGGTCCCAGGGATCGCAGCGACGGGGGCGATCCATCTTGTGCGTGTGGCTTGAACGTGTGGCTCGAAAAAGGAGGCGGATCGTAGCCAAAGCGATCGGCGCGTGAAAGGGCAGTCCGACCGCCCGATAGGGGGCACAATCCGGGCCGGAAACCGCTTGCCCCCGAGCCTCCCGCTGCTGTATCTGCGTGCGGATCTGCGGTCGCCGCCGGGCTTTTCCTTGGCCGACCGAGGCACCGACATCGTCCGCCGGCCTCGCCATGACCTGCTCGCAGCCCAACCGCAAACAGGCCGCCCTCCTGCTGATGACGGGCCGAGTCGTCGGCAGCATCCTGACGATCGCGACCGCGGGCGTTCTGGCGAGGTGTTGGAGCGAGCAGGAGTACGGCGGGTATCGAGCAGTCATGCTCGCGTTCCAGGTGATGAGCTCGTTTGCGACGCTCGGCATTCCGACGGGGCTGACCTTCTTTCTGTCGCAGACGAACCGCGGCCGACAGAAGGCTGCCGTCGCCCAGGCCGGCCTGCTTCTCGCGGGCTGTGGCGGTCTGGTGAGTGCGGTCACGATCGGCTGGAGCCTGGCCTGGCCGGCGTCGGACGCCGGCAGCGGCTTGCCTGCGGCCCTGGCTTTCGCCCTCTATCCCGTCTTCGCTTTGCCGCTCCTCGTCGCCGACACATGGCTCCTCACCATCCAGCGGAGTCGGACCGCTGCATGGTTCATCATCCAGACCTCGATCCTGCAGTCGGCGGCGGCGATCCTGCCCGCGCTGGCCGGCTTTGGAGTGCCTACCGTCCTCGGCTGGCTGACGTTTGCGACATTCGTCCGTTTTTTGATCGCCTTTTGGATCTATCGCTCCGAGTATCGCGGCGAGGAATCCGATTGGGACCCGGCGTTTCCCATGCGCCTCCTCCGCCACTCCGTGCCCCTCGGGCTCGCCGGACTGGTCGGCAGCATCAATCTCATGCTGGACAAACTCTTCATCTCCTGCTGGGCCGCCCCGGCGGAGTTCGCCGTCTATAGCAACGGTGCGACCGAATTGCCCGTCATAGGGATCATCTCGAGCTCCGTGGCCGCCGTGCTCGCGCCCGAATTCGTGCGGCTCTTCCAGGGGGGGCGGCTGCAGGAAATGCTCGCCCTGTGGCGTTCGTCACTTCGCATCACGGCGATCGTCGTCCTTCCGCTCACCGCCGGCATGCTTCTGTTCGCGGCCGACGCGGTGACACTGCTCTACTCCGAAAAATACCTGGAAAGCGTCCCGATCTTCCGGATCTACCTGCTCGTTTTGCCGCTGAGGATCACCGTCCACGGATCGCTGCTCGTCGCCGCGGGACGGAGTCAAACGGTGTTTTCGGCGGCAGTGATCGGCGTGGTTCTGGCCGCCGGACTTCTTTGTGCGCTGGTTCCGGTGTTTGGGATGCCCGGCGCTGCCTCCGCCATGGTCCTGTCAGTGTACGGGGTCGCCGGTGTGCTCCTGTTCCGCACGGCCCGACTCGTCGGCACATCCCTCCGGGAGACGGTTCCGTGGCGGGACCTGTCGCTGACGCTGGCGGCGTCGGCGGCCGGCGCGGCCCTGGCTGCGATCGTGACGCGGCAGCTCGATCCGGGCTGGGTTCGCCTGGTGGTCGGGCTGGGCATCACGGGCTTCGTATGTTGCTCCATCCACGCGGCGGCCTGGGGATCACGCGGCGAACTGCTCGCCGTATTCGCGGCAGCGACGGGACGGCGACCAGTCCAACGAGGGACGCCGTGACTCGGTCGCAAGGCATCGGCTGTCGCGCATAAAAAAACACGATGCTCCTCCCGGCGGGAGAAGCATCGTGCTTTCGTTTCAGCAGAGAGCCGAGGCGTGCGACTCAGCCGCGGGCCCGGCGGGCCGCGGCCTTCTTGCGGTAGTAGCCGATGAGTCCCGATGCGATCCCCATGCCGGCGAGCACCACCGTGCTCGGCTCCGGCACCGCGGCGACGCGGAAGCCGGTGGTCGCATTCTCGCCGTTGATCGAGGAGGCGGAGAAAGTCGCGGTCTGGTTCGACGCGGCCGAGCCAGCTACGCCGACGTAGCTGTTCTGCATCGAGAAGTAGGTGCCACCGGTGACCGTATCCGTCCGCTCGGCGACATTGCCGGCCATGTCGAAGAGCCCGTAAGCGGACATTGCCGAGGTGTAGCTGCCGACGTTCGTCGTGGTCCCCACGACGTTGTTGAAGTTCGCAGAGGTGGATCCACCAGCAGGTACCGAGGCCGTCAGCGTGTTGCTCTTGACCGGGTAGAGGTTGTAGCCACCGTTCCCATTGAGCGTGGGGTCGTAGAAGGCGGCCTTGTACCACTCGTTCACGCTCGGGATCCAGACCTGGGCACCGGCCTGACGCGTGGGCTGCGACGAAGCCATGTTGTACGCACCGTTCTCCGTCGTCGAAGCGATCTGGGTTCCGGTGTTGGGCATGGCGTTGTTCAGCCAGTTGGCGAACCGGAAGGTATCGCGGAAGGAGACGAATTGGACGGGCCGGTTGCCGTTGGATGAGGTCGGTGCGTAGCTGAAATTACCGGCCGAGCCGGTCCTCGAGATCATCATCGAAGCGTTCCAGAGAGCGTTGGGGTCGGCAACGCGTGCGACGCTGTTGAGGAAGGAGGCATACTGTGCGTTCGTCACCTCGGTGCTCGCGATTTCGAAGGTATAGCTGACGCTACCACCGCCGAGGCCCGCGACATTTGAAGGAGCCGACGGATTGGCGGCGTTGTTCGGATTGCCGACCGTAACCATATTGATGGTCGAGCTTCCCACGTTGATCATGCCCGCCGATGCGGCGGACGCCCAGAGGCTCGCCACGGCGACGAGGGCACAGCCGGCGAAGGCTCGAAGATTCTGGGACTGGCTGGCGCGTCCGTGGCCCCACGTCCAGCGACTGCTTCGCCGCCGGTGGATGCCGTTCACGCTGCCGGGAGGAGTGTTGGAGCGGCGGTACTGCGGCCGCCGGTTCTGCTTGTTGATTTTCTGGAACGAACCGCGGGAATCGACCGCGTACTCGTTGTCGCACTCGGAACGGAAAGATACGCACGATGCACTCATGAGACTGCTCCTTTGAAATGGGTTCCTGTCGGAACGGTTGAAATCGACTGAAAAAAAGTGAAGAACCGGAATCGGAAGAATCAAAGACGGGGGAGAACGCACTCAGCACGTTGCGAACGCATGGCGGCGGTCGGCCAGACGGACGGCCTCGTGGAACAAGGACACGAGTCCGTCACCGGCGATCGCCCCGGGCAGGTAGACCCAGGCGCCGAGCTGAC
>JBILVW010000190.1:0-5797 GCA_044370205.1 Pirellulales bacterium
TCCGGGGCCGCTGCTCTCTCTCTGACAACGCGGACAAGGGGCCGGCGTTACACGGATTCAGAAAAGCCGTGCTGCCGGCCCCGGTTTCAGGCCCGGCGGATGCCCTCAGATCGCGAAGAATTCCCGAATACGGCGGAGCAGGTCGTGTTCCTGCGGCGGCTGTGGCTCTCGGGAGATCGCGGTGGCCTGCGCCGCCTTGCGATCGACGAGGAATCGCTCCAGTGCCTCGGCAAGCCGCGGCTCCGCCTCGAGGCACGGGCGGAAGATGTCCTTGTCGATCGTGAGCAGGCACGTCTCGACCAGGGCCGTAACCGTGGCCGACCGGGGCTCGCCGGTCAGCAGCGACATCTCACCGAAGAACTCGCCGGGACCGAGCTCTGCCAGATGCGTGGCAGTCCGAGTGTCGTCGTCCACGCTCACCGCCACCCGGCCTTCCTCGATCACGAACATGCTCGAGCCGGGAGCGCCCTGGCGGATGATCGGCTCGCCGGCGGCGAAGGTCTGCTCGCGAGCCGAGGCTGCAAGCCGCCGTCGCGAGGCCTCGTCGAGCATGGTGAGCAGTCCTACCCGCCGGAGGATCGCGTCGCGGCGGTCGGTCGCCGTACCCGGCGGTTCGGACTCGGGAGTAGGCAGCCTCGACAGCCTCACCTGCTGGGTGGCGACCGGGATCTCGATGCCATGTCGGGCGAGCGCGAACCAGATGCGGTCGCGAGCCATGCCGTCCACCCGATCTCGCTTGTCGAACTCCGTCGTGAAAAGCCGCACCCAGTGCTCGACGCCACGGTCGGTGAACGCGTTGGTGACGACCGACGGGGAGGGATGGTCGAGCACCCCGAAGCTGCCGCGGATCGCCTCCAGGATGATCTCCTGCACCCGCTGCGGCGACACGGCGTAGGGAGTCGTCACGTAGAGTGACCGCCGCGACCAGGAGTCGGGCTTGCTGAAGTTGCGAATCGATGCGAGCCCGAGCTGGCCGTTGGGGATCACGACGAATGCCTCGTCGAGCGTGATCACACGGGTCGCTCGCCAGTTGACCTCGACCACCCGCCCGATGTGGGCCTGATTGTCGTCGTACTGGATCCAGTCGCCGACTTCGAAGGGCCGCTCGGCCTGGATCGCGAGGCCGGAGAACACGTTGCCGAGTGTGTCGCGGAGCGCGAAGCCGACCGCGGCCGTCACCACGGCGGAGCCTGCGAAGAGGGTGCCCGGCTCGACGCCGGCCTCGCCAAGGATGATGGCCCCCGCCGCCGCGGCCGCAACCCAGCGCAGCACGTCGAGCAGGATCGTCGATGACGGCCGCGCCAGCCGCTCCCACACGCCCACGAGCGCTAGCAGCACGATCGCCTGAAAAAGGGCGGCGAGCACGAAGAATCGCGAGCCGAGGGCGGCCGATTCTCCGGCGGCAGCCTCCTCGGGGAAGAGCATGGCCACCACGAGCGGCAGGATCGACAGCCCGAGCAGCAGTGCCGGTCCGCGGGCGAGCCAGCGTCGCCCGCGGGGAGCGGTGACGAGGAACAGGGTGATCGCCGCCACCGCGGCGATCAGCGATCGACTTGTGTCGCCATTCCGGATTCCGGAGAAGGCGACGAGCTGTTCGATGAAGGAGGTCGGCTGCATCGGGTACTTGCCAGCGACGGCGGAGAAGAATGGGTACTATACCGTCCTGACTGCCGGCACCCGACCGAGGAACAGGAGACCGCATGATCGACGACCTGCTGCAGGGCAACGAGAAATTCCTGGCGGACGAGTTTCGGCCCAATGCCGAGTACTACCATGCCATCGCCGATCGCCAGTCGCCGAAGGTGCTGTGGATCGGCTGTTCCGACTCCCGGGTGAGCGAGCATCAGATGACCGGCTCGAAGCCCGGCACGATGTTCGTGCACCGCAACGTCGCCAACATCGTGGCCTTCAACGACGTGAACGTGAGCGCGATTCTCGAGTACGGCGTCGTGCACCTGAAGATCGAGGACATCATCGTCTGCGGCCACACCCGCTGTGGCGGCATCGCCGCCATCGAGGACGGCGTCCACGAAAACTACATTGCCGACTGGCTGTGCATCGCGACGGGCGCTAAGGAGGCGGCCGACCGGATCGCCCGCGAGCGAAAGCTGAGCCGGGAGGAGAAACTCGCCGTGCTCACCGAGGAGAACGTGAAGCTCCAGATCAAGCACCTCAGGAACCTGGCGCTCATCCGCAACATGCACGCGAAGGGGGAGCGGCCGCGGATCCACGGGTGGCTCTATCGGGTCGAAACCGGGGCCATCGAGGTGCTCGTCGATGGCCGGATGTCCCGCACGGCGTGCCGGGGCAGAAGCGTCATACGATTTCGCGCTACTCCTCGACCACCGGCTGCGGAATCCCGGCTGCGTCGAGGACGACGGCGTGTGTCTCCAGATCGACCGGCCTGTTCTTTGTGAAGGTCAGCCTCGCCACCCAGCCGGTCCACTCGGGGGGATCGACGGGATAGTAGTCGAACACGAAGTTGCCGAGGCTGTAGACGATCGGTGCTCCGCGGTAGGCATCCACCGTCTGTGTCACATGGGGATGTGCGCCGATCACGGCCGCTGCGCCTGCCTCCACCATCTTGCGGGCCAGCGGCGGCTGCCAGGTGCGGGGCTGCGGCGTGTTTTCCGGGCCCCAGTGCACGAACGGCACGACCGCGTCGGCCGTCTTCCGCGCTGCCGCGATGTCGGCCAGGAGCTGCTCCTCCCGCAGCGGGTTGACGCCCGGCCGGTCCGAGCCCGGGGCCGACGCCTCCGGGTTGAAGCCATTGCAGGCCAGGAGCGCGACCTTGATGCCATTCTTTTCGAGCACAAGCGGCCGGCGGCACTCCTCGAGCGTCTCGCCTCCACCGAACTGGGGAATGCCGGCGCGGGCGAGCACCGCGAGGCTTTCGGCCAGCCCCTCTGGGCCGTAGTCGAGGGCATGGTTGTTCGCGAGTCCGACCGCTGAGAAGTAGGGAGCCAGAAAACGCTCGGATCCGCGGGCCGCGCGAAACGTGTAGGCCTTGAGCAGCTGTTCTCCTCCGCGGCCGAGCACGCACTCCAGATTGCCGACGGTGAAGTCGGCGTCGAGGAGCAGGCCGGCACAGGCGGCGAAGGGATCGCGGCCCGCGGCGATCGCGTGCCCGGGGCCGTTGTCGAGATTGATGTCTCCCACGAACACGATCGCCACGCTGCCGGCGGGCGACTGCCGCCGCGGGGGCATGGCCGCCGCAGCCACGCGGAACCCGAGGTTCACGCAGCGGCTGTCGGGCTTGTTCCAGTTCCGGAAACTCGATCGCGCCCAGATGGGAAACGAGTTCCAGCCGCCGCCGCGGCGAACATGTCGCGGGCCCTCAGACGGGCCGGTCGGATCGGTGGCCGAGCCGGCGGCATAGGTCTCGGCGCCATAACGGTCGGCGACCCACTCCCAGACGTTGCCGTGCATGTCGCGGAGCCCGAACGCGTTGGCTGCGTACGAGCCGACGGGTACCGGGAAGGGCTTCGCCTGTTCGGGGGCGATCGGCACGTCTTGCACGTGGAGCTTCACGTTCCGACCGGCTGGATCGAGCACCCGGGCCGTCTTCACGAGGAGGGCCGGATCGTCGCCGCAGGCATACCGCGTGGTGGTGCCCGCGCGGCATGCGTATTCCCACTCGGCTTCCGTCGGTAGCCGGTAGGCACGCCCCTCGGCCCGCGTGAGCCATTCACAGAACGCCTGCGCGTCGTGCCAGCTGACGTTCAGCACTGGATGCCGCGGGGTCTGCTCGAAGCCCGGGTCGCGCCAGGTGAACCGGGGGTCGCGGCCGATGCAGCGGCCGACGGTGGGGTCGTAGCCCCAGCCCCCGGTGCCGTCGCGTTCCGCCTCGGTGCGATACCCGGTCGCCTTGACGAAGGCCTGGAATTCACCGACCGTCACCTCGTGGGTCCCGAGCAGGAATGGCCGCGTGATCCGCACCCTGTGCTTGGGCAGTTCGTCGCCGAACTCTTTCGGATCGCGGTCGTGCTCCGGGAAGGCGGCGACGATGGCCGCGCCGTCCTCGCCGCTTCCCATCATGAACTCGCCGGCGGGAATCTCCACCAGCCGCATGCCGATCGAGTTGACGACCGTCCGGGGCGTCGCGTCGTCGGCCCGGGCGGGACACGTCGCCAGGACCAGCAGGATCACGATGACGCGGCCACAAGGAACACGATGCATCGATTCACTCCCGAGACCGGTACGGATCGAACCACGGTCGAAGAGGATAGCCCGGTGAGTGGCACATGATCCAACACATCTCGTCCGTCGTCAGGCACGAGAACGCGGTTGGGAGATTTGATTCAGGATGCCGGGCGAGGCGTTTTCGAGAACCCGCAGGAAGCGGTGTCATGCGAGTCGCTTTGCATCAGGTCGTTTTTGTCCCGATTGCAGCGGCGTCCCCGAGATGCTGTTCGGGCCGGCCTCGCACAGCGGGGCCGCAGCCGAACAGGCGGCCCGAATCCGCCGCAGGATTCGAGCCGGGTTTCCGCTCGACATCATCGTGCGATCCCCGGCAGCGATCCGGAAACGGACGGCGATGGGCGACGGCTTCATCCGTGAGATCTTGGAGAAAGGCAAGGTTCTCCATGAAAGCCACGACGTGTGAGTGGATCGCAAAAGCCGAAGCCGATTTCGTGAGTGCTGGTCGCGAATACCGCGCTCGAAACCGGCCAAACTTTGATGCGACCGGCTTCCCCCCTTCTTGCCAAAAACAGAGTCGGGGCGACACGATTCGAACGTGCGACCTCTACGTCCCGAACGTAGCGCTCTAGCCAGGCTGAGCTACGCCCCGATGGTGCGGCAGAAGGAAGACTTGTGCCGCATGTGGGAGAGTTTTTGAAGAGTACCGCGAATGCCCGGGCAGGGCAACGCCGATCCGAATCGCCCGGAAATCACTCGGCCAGCGACACGCAGACGAGTTCCTCGTCGTTGCGGGCGAAGACGCAGCGATCCGCGAACGCCGGGTGGCTCCAGACCACCTCGCGGCCGAAGCACTCGTTCGTCGGGTCGAGGAGGTGCACCCTGCCAAGCTCCTCGTAAGCCTGCGGTGTGAGCCGGGCGAGGATCAGGTCGCCCGTCTCGCTGAAGAGCCAGGTGACGCCCGGGCCGGAAGGCTCGTGCCGCACGAGGAACGCCGTGCCGTGCCGGCCGCGACGCTCGCCCATCGTCGGCACGCCCGTCTCCCAGATGCGGTTGCCGGTGGCCAGATCGACCGCCGTGAGAAACCCCGTCTCGCAGTCGCAGCCGTACAGCGTGTCGTCGCGGATGAACGGCGTGCTGTTGGCGCAATAGACCGCCGTCTTCGGCTGACCCCGCCAGACGATGCTCGCGGCGGGCTTGTCGACGCCGAGCGAGTAGAGCGCCCCCACGCGGCCGATGCCACTGGCGAAGAGCACCCGGCCGCGGGGCGTGTCAGCCACCTGCGGGGCCATGATCGACATCCCGTAGGCAGGCTTGAGCGGCTGCGACCAGAGGAGCCTCCCCGTCGCCGGCTCGAGTGCATTGAGCTTGTCGGCGTCCCAGATCATGAGCTGCCGCATGCCTGCAGCCTCGATGATCGTGGGTGGGCAGTAGCCCTGCTCGCTTGCGGAGATCGCCCGCCACCGTTCGCGGCCCGTGTTCTTGTCGAACGCCACGGCCACGCTCCCCTCGCCACCGACGAGGCAGATGAGCAGCTCGCCATCGACGAGTGGATGGCCGCAAAAGCCCCAGATCGGCACGGGGGCGGCGTAGTCCTTCACGAAGTCCTTCTGCCAGAGCACGCGGCCGCTCTCCGCGTCGAGGCAAAGAAGGTCGC
>JBILVW010000050.1:0-11688 GCA_044370205.1 Pirellulales bacterium
CGCGCCGAGCGTGTAGACCTTGCCGTCGGCGACCGTGGGCGTGCACCGCGGGCCCGATGCGTAGGAGATCGCATACGGCCGCTCGTATTCATGCTTCCAGATGAGCTGCCCTGTTGCGGCGTCGAGGCAGAGGATCCGCTCGCGGCCGTAGAGCTCGTTGCGGGTGCCGGGATCGTTCGCCGTCTCGCCTTCGCGGCGATCGTAGTCCATCAGATACACGCGGCCGTTCGCGACGGCCGGGCCGGAGTAGCCTCCCTTCACGGGCACCCGCCACTTCACGGGCAGCCCCTGCGGCGGAATCGACTTCGTAATCCCCGCCTCCCGCCACACGCCATCCCGCCGCGGCCCCATCCACTGCGGCCAGTCGTCGGCATGGCCGCAGGTATGGATACCCACGAAGACGCACGTCACGATCAAGCAGAGCGGCCGAGACATGCCTGCATCCTATGCAGTGGCGACTAGCTGGGGCAGTTCGACGCTCACGTCGATCCCGTCGGGCCGCCAGTCGATCACCTCCATCTCCGCGGTGCGGCGGCCGCGGAACTCGTTGATCTTCGGCTTGAAGGCCACGTGGAACGGCTGGCCCGGCGGAGGCAGATGGTCGAGCCACTCCGCGCCGCCGAAGGCCACGCCCCGAACGCGGGCGCCGTGCTGGATGAACTGCATCGCGATGTGACGGTTGCCCGACCCGATCACCCGCGGCGGCTCGACGAGGCTCACGCCCGCCGCCGAGAGCACCGGCCGGCGGTTGCCCTGGCCGAATGGCGCGAGCCGCTCGAGCTGCTCGACCGTGGTGAGCGAGAGTCCAGCGAGCGTCGTCTCGCCGTCGATCGTGACCTGAGCCTGGCGAAGTGATTGCGGCAGCCGACGATCGACCTCGGCGCAGAACGCCTCGCGGAAGGCCTCGATCTTGTCGTCCGTGATTCGCAGTCCAGCCGCCGCAGCGTGGCCGCCGCAGGTGACGAGATGCTCGCGGCAGGCGACGAGCGCCTCGTGCACGTCGAACCCCGGCACGCTGCGCACGCTGCCGGTCGCGGGCCGGCCCTGGAGCGAGTCCTGGGCGATCATCACCACCGGCCGATGAAACCGCTCGGCGAGCCGCCCCGCCACGATCCCGATCACGCCCGCGTGCCAGCCGCGGTCGGCCAGCACGAGCGCCGAATCCCGGTCGGGATCGAACCGCTCCTTTGCCTGCTTTGTCGCAGCCAGCTGGATGCTCCGCTCCTCCGTCTCTCGCTGGGAGTTGAGCTCGTGCACGTAGTTGGCGAGGGTTTCGGCCCGCGTTGCATCGGTCGTGGTGAGCAGCTCGATGCCGCAGGCGGCCTGGCCCAGCCGGCCGGCCGCGTTGAGCCGGGGTGCGAGCCGGAAGGCCACGTCTTCGCTGTCGAGCTGCGACTTCTCGTGAAGTTTCGCCAGCTCCATCAGTCGGGCGAGGCCCGGGCCGCCCCGCTGCCGCAGGCATTCGAGGCCGTGCTTCACGAAGATCCGGTTTTCGTCGAGCAGCGGCACCACGTCGGCCACGGTGCCGAGCGCCGCCAGACCGATCGACTTGAGCAGCATCTCGCGGAGCCGCGGAGTGACCTGCTTCGCGCCGCTGGCCCGCGTGGCGATCGCCCAGGCGAGCTTGAAGGCCACGCCCGCGCCGCACAGCTCGCCGAAGGGATAGCCGCAGCCCGGCAGCCGCGGATGCACGAGCACGGCAGCCTCGGGAAGCGTGTCGGCAAACGTGTGGTGATCGGTGACGATCAGCTCGAGGCCGAGTTCGCGGGCCCGCACCGCCTCGGCCACGCTCGCGATCCCGCAATCGACCGTAATCACGAGGCTCGCGCCCTGCGCGGCGAGCGTTTCCAGCGCCGTAGCGTTGAGTCCATAACCCTCTTCCAGCCGGTCGGGCACGTACCACGACGCCTGCGCATCGAGGGCGTCGAGGCAGCCCATGAGGATCGCGGTGGCGCACATGCCGTCGGCGTCGTAGTCGCCGTAGACGACGATCTTCCGCCCGGCCCGCGCGGCGGCGAGGATCCGGTCGGCGGCGTCGGGTACGCCGGGCAGCGTCTCGGGATCACGGAGATCGGAGAGTTTGCCCGCGAGGAAGGACGTGACGGCAGCGGCATCGGTGACGCCGCGGGCCGTGAGCAGGGCCGCCACGATGCTCGTCACGCCCGCTGACCGCTCGAGCGCCGCGACGGCCGTGCGGTCGTGGGGGCGGATGTGCCAGCGTTTGGGCATTGGGGGCGGACCTTCCGTGGCGGCCGAGTGGAGCCGCAGTATAGAAGGCCGCGAACCCGCTCCCAAAAACGCTATATTGCCGGCCCG
Source organism: Pirellulales bacterium (assembly GCA_044370205.1). Taxonomy (GTDB): domain Bacteria; phylum Planctomycetota; class Planctomycetia; order Pirellulales; family UBA1268; genus QWPN01. The sequence goes on from JBILVW010000050.1 coordinate 2,317, forward strand.
ACTCCGGAGGTTTTCACGCGATGGCCGTTGCCGACATTCCCCTGCCCGTCCTGCCCGCCAAGCCCAAGCGGGAGGACGTGCCCCAGGACACGGTGCTCTGCGAATTTTGCACCGCGAAGTGCTGCCGCTACTTCGCCCTGCCGCTCGAGACACCGACCACGCGTGAGGAGTTCGAGTACATCCGCTGGTTCCTGCTCCACGAGCATGCCACCGTGTTTACGGAAGAGGGTGACTGGTACGTCTGCGTGCACACCGTCTGCAAGCACTTGCAGGACGATCACCGCTGCGGCATCTATGAGACGCGGCCGCAGATCTGCCGGGAGTACACGACCAAGGAGTGCGAGTACGAGGACGACTGGGTCTACGACCAGTACTTCGAGACCTGCGAGCAGGTCGAGGAATACATGGATGCGGTGCTCGGCCCCGGCGGCGAGTACGTCGGCGACGGCCGCAAGAAAAAGAATCGCGGCAAGTCGATCCGCAGCCCGAAGCCGCCGCTGCTCCCAGTACTCGGATAAAAAAAAAGGTGCCAGCCACCAAATTTGGAGAAGCTGGCGAACCTTATTACCCATCTTGCCTGAATTTGGTGGCTGGCACCTTTTTATGATTGAACCGCGGACGCTGAAGGGGTTTCGGGATCACCTGCCGGCGCAGGCGCTCGCGCGTGAGCGGGTGCTCGACGTGGCTCGCCGCGTCTACCGCTCCTACGGCTTCGCGCCGATCGACACGCCGGCGCTCGAATACCTCGAAATCCTCACGGGCAAGGGGAGCGAGGAGACCGACAAGCAGATGTACCGCTTCACCGACCACGGCGGCCGGGAGGTGGGGATGCGGTTCGATCTCACCGTGCCGTTCGCCCGGTTTGCGGCCCAGCATGTGCACGAGCTCGGCCTGCCGTTCAAGCGGTACCACATGGCAACCGTGTGGCGGGGCGAGAACACGCAGCGAGGCCGCTACCGCGAGTTCATGCAGTGCGACTTCGACACGATCGGCACCACGAGCCCAGTGGCCGACCTCGAGATGGTGCTTGTCGTGCACGACCTCCTGGCGGCGATCGGCGTGGAGCGGTTCACGATCCGCGTGAACGACCGCCGCGTGCTCGGCGGCATCCTCGGGCGGCTCGGCCTCGCCGACCGTTCGACCGGCGTGCTCCGCAGCCTCGACAAGCTCGGCAAGGCGACGACCGAGGCCGTGGCCGTCGAACTGGCGGGGCAGGGAGTGGCGGCCGATGCGGTGGCGGCGCTATTGGAAATGGCGAGCCTGTCCGGTGCGGCCGACGCGGTGCTCGCGCGGCTCGACGTGCTCGTGGGCGACTCGGAGCAGGGGCGGGCGGGCGTGGCCGCGCTCCGCGGGCTTGTGGACGGCGCGTCACAGGCCGGAGTGGCGGCGGAGCGGCTCGCGATCGACCCGTCGATCGCCCGCGGACTCGACTACTACACTGGCATCGTGCTCGAGAGCTTTCTCGACGACCTACCCACGCTCGGCAGCATCTGCTCAGGGGGCCGTTACGACAACCTGGCCGGACTCTACACAAAGCAGCCGCTGCCCGGCGTCGGCGCCTCGCTCGGCATCGACCGCCTGCTCGCCGGCCTCGAGGAGCTGGGCCGCACCGCGACCGTGCAGACACCGGCCGACGTGTTTCTCGCCTACTTCGATGCGGCCCACTTGGCCGACTACCTGCGGATCGCTGCGGCGCTGCGGGCGGGCGGTGTGGCGGTGGAGTTTTTTCCCGAGCCCAAGAAGCTGGGCCAGCAGCTCAAGCTGGCCGCCGCCCGCGGATTCCCGGCGGCACTCGTGATCGGCGGCGACGAATTCGCCAAGGGCACGGCCCAGCTCAAGCAGCTGGCCACGCAGCAGAGCACGACGATCGACTGGCACGGCGATCTCCACGTGCTCGTGGACGCGGTGCGGTCGTTGACAGCCTCGGGGTCGACAGCCTCGCGCGACTAGAGTCGGATCCCCCTGCTTGCGCATGGGGGCTTGTATGACGAGCCCGATCCCCCTGCTTGCGCATGGGGGCTTTTATGACGGGTCCGATCCCCCTGCTTGCGCATGGGGGCTTTTATGACGGGCCCGATCCCCCTGCTTGCGCATGGGGGCTTTTACGGCTGGGGGATCGCATTCCCATACAAGCCCCCAGGCGCGAGCCGGGGGATCATGCGGGCTGTTTCGGGATGGACGCCGCATCATCCCCCTGCTTGCGCATGGGGGCTTTTATAACGAGTACCCCCGGCGCGGCTGCGACCTACGGGCAGATGCGTTGGCGGTAGATCGCCAGGCCGTGGGCGGAGTGGTAGAGGGCGCCGCACTCGACATCGACGTCGGCCGTCTGTTCCAGGAGCGTCGTCAGCCGCTCGGCCGCCCGCGTGACCCACGGCTCGGCGAGCCGTTCGTCGTCGAGGGCCAGGGCCACCACCTCGAACACGTGTCCGGTAGCCCCGAGCCGGGCGAAGACGTCGGGCGACGTGCCGGGCCGCTCGAAAGAGTGCACGGAGAAGCTGCCGTCGGCCTGCTGAAACCGCCGGGCGCGGTCGATGCAGTCTTCGAGCACGGCCTCCGCTGCGGCCCAGCCACTGTCTTCAGGGGGGGGCTCCGCACCCGCCCGCCGTCGGGCATCGAGGGCACAGGCGAGGCCGTAGAGCCGGTGGGCACCACCGCAGGCCGCGGAAAAAATGTCGGCCTCGGCCTCCATCGACACGACCCGCTCGACGCTCCAGCGTGAGCCATCACCTGCCTGCCACGTGGCGTCGGGAGAGAGCCAGGCGGAGGCCGCCATCAGTGTCCACGTCGCCTCCTGGCCGGGTCGGATGTCGCGCTGGGCGCGGGCGAGCAGATCGGCGAGCGTGTAGTTCCGGCCGGCGACGCGGAGCGGCGTAGTGAGCGGCATGCCTTTGCCACGGCCGTTCGCGACGCCGCACTGCGCGAGGTAGCCGAGCCACTGGTCGGGATGCCCCTGTCCCATCGTGCTGCCGGGTTCGATCACGGCCAGCGGACCCGGTGTGCCCGGCCGCAGGATCCAGCCGGTCAGTCGGCCGCCATCGAGCAGATAGTCGAGGGCCGACGATTCCTGCCCGTCGTGCACGAGCGGGAACTCCGGGCCGAAGGCCAGGATCCCATGCACCACCTGCCAGGCGCCGTGCACCCCGGCGTCGAGCCGGCGGGCGTCGCGGGCGTGGTCGAGCACGGCGTCGATCCGCCGGCAGAGCGCAGCCGTGTCGATCGCGGCGGGAGCAGACGATTCGCCCGTGGGGCTCGGCCGGCAGCCGGCCGCAAGGGCGACAAGCAGCAGCGTCGCCCAGCCTCGGAATCGGTGGCGGCGGCCGGGAACAACGAGTGTTCGGATTGCGTACAAGAGGTCAGTGTCGGGCCGCGGCATGCGTCTAGAATAGCTTCGGCAATCCGAGGCAGATTGCGGCCACCCGTCAGGAGAGCATCGTCCCCATGCCGTTCTTCTATTTCGACCCGAATTACATGCTTGCCATCCTGCCCGCCGTGCTTCTGGCGATGTGGGCCCAGTGGAGGGTGCATGCGACGTTCGCGGCCGCCTCGCAAGAGCCGGCTCCGCTCTCCGGTGCGGCGGCGGCCCGCCACATCCTCGACTCGGCTGGTGCGACCGACGTGCGGGTGGAGACGATGCCCGGCCACCTCACCGACCACTACGACCCGCGGGAGAAGGTGCTGCGGCTTTCGCAGGACGTCTATTCCGCCCGCTCGCTGGCGGCGGTCGGCATCGCGGCCCACGAGGCGGGGCATGCGCTCCAGGATGCCCATGGCTTCTCGCTGATGGCGATCCGCAACGCGGCCGTCGGCATGGCCAACATCGGCAGCGGCGCGGGCATGCTCGTCTTCATGATCGGGCTCGGCTTCGCGCTCAAGCCGCTGGCCTGGTTGGGCATCGCGCTCTTCGCGGGCACGGTGTTCTTTCAGCTCGTGAACCTGCCGGTGGAGATCGACGCGAGCAACCGTGCCAAGGCGTCGCTCGTGGATCTCGGCATCGTGCCCGCGGCCGACATGCCGGCGGTGAATTCGGTGCTCAACGCCGCCGCCTGGACCTACGTGGCCGCCACGCTGCAGAGCATCCTCACGCTGCTCTACTACGCGAGCTTTCTGACCAGCGGCTCGAGCGACGACCGCGGGTGAGCCCCGCGTCAGTGATTGAGTGAGTAGAGCAGCACGTTGAGGGCGATCTTCTCGGCGTCCTCGCGGTCGTAGCCGGTGCACTCCATCGAGTTCTGCTTCTCGAGCGCACACGAGAGATCGAACGGCGAGAAGATCACGGCCCAGCGGTCGCCGATCCGAATGCCCTCGAGCTGCGGCGGCAGCCGCCGCTTTCGCACACCGAGCCGCCCCTCGCCCCCCGCCGGCTCGCGGAGCGTCACCTCGCGGATGTCGTAGCCGCCGTAGCCGGCCGCGGTGAAAATCGGGTCGTCGGCAGGAATCGCCTCGAGCTTGTGATCGGGGAGCATCCGCGCGATCTCCGCTCGAAAGGCCTGCGTGAACCCTGCCGAGGCGCAGACGCTGTCGGTCAGCAGCATGCCCCCGCGGTCGAGAAACGTGGCCAGCGCCTTCCGCTGCGGATCGGTCCAAGTGAAGCCCTGCCTGCCGTGCATGAACACGAGGTGGTGCTCGAAGAGCCGCGGGTCGGCCGGATCGATCTGCTGCGGCGTGTCGTCCACCCGCACGCCCAGCTCCCGGGCCGCGGCCCGCATGATGTTGGCGAGTGCCGCGGGCGCGGCGTCGCACAGGCCGGCATGCTTGAGCTTCGCGATCGTGAGCTGACCGCGGACCCGATCCTCGGGCTTGCCGTCGTCGGTCGGCGCGATCGCGAACAGCTGATCCTTGCTCTTGAGTTCGCGGTTGGTGGCATAGGCGAGCACGTTCGTGCCGATCGCCAGCGCCGCATCCACCTCGCGGCGGACGGCCGGCGCGAGACGGGCCCGGGCGGGCCCGCCGAGCTCCCAGAGACACGACAGGCTCGGCATCGCATCGCGGCCCTCGCCGGGCGGCGCGTAGACGAGGCAGGTGCGGCAGCCGTAGTCGACGCCCAAGAGCGGCCGGTGCAACTCCGGCGGCACGACCTCTTCGGCATGCCAGGCGGGATGCTCGGGGGGCAAGAGGTGCATCCGGTATTCGGGCTCGGGGAAGATCTCCTCGACGAGCTGGCGGAGCCGCGTGTCGAACTCGCCGCTTTCGGGGCAGCAGGCCTCCGCGAAGATGAATCCCCCTTCGTCGATGTAGCGTCGGAGCCGCGGGCCGGCGTCGGGGCCGAGCTCGAAGGCCTTCTGGCCGGAGAGCCAAAACACGGGGGCCTGCAGCAGGTCTTCCCGCCCGGCGGTGGACGTGTCGAGCACGTGCCAGGAGAGGCCCGCCGGATAGTTTTCCCGCCAGCGTGTCTCCACGTGCTCCACGAGGTGGGCGATGTCGTGGCCGTGCTGGTTCCAGTCGCTCCGCGGATCGTGGCGGCTCTTGGCCACGATCACCGGCCGGCGGCCCTTGGCGAGAAAGAGCAGGGCGAAGCTCGTGGCCACGATCGGGTCTTCGAGACGCGGTGCGTTGAACCGGCCCGTCAGCCGATCCTGCACCCGTACGAACATCTCCGCCCCTTCCAGATACCAGTCGTTCTCGCCGATGAACCGTCGGGCCGTGAACCGGCCCACCCGTTCGAGGCCATACAGATAATAGAAGAGCCAGGTCTGGCCGCCGGTGCCGGGGTTCTCCTCGACCGAGAATCGCTTGCCGAGCCATTTGAGGCCGCGCTCGAGCACGTCGGGCGAGCCTCCCCCGCCGCAGCAGGAAACGGCGTCGGCCGCCGCCCGCGCATCGGGCGCGCCCACGTGCTCGGCCGTGATCCACACGCTGGCGATCCCGGCGCAGGTCATGCTGCCGGAGCCGCCGAGGTTGCCGATCGTGTAGCCCCACGAGCCGTCGGGGTTCGCGCAGCCCACCCAATACTGCTGGGCGCGAAGCCAGGTCTCGTCCTTCACCTTCACGCCGGCCCGCGCGGCCTCGTGGAGCGCGAGCAGGGCGAACTGTGAATTGGAGTTGTCTCCCTCGGCCCGCTTCTGGTCGTAGCTCCACGAGCCCTGCGTGGCACCCTGCTTCACCTGGGCGAGTTCGAGCCAGGCGACGTTCCGCTCGAGGATCGCCCGGTCGCGGTCGGGGGCGAGCATTGCCAGCGCGAGCGTCTGGAGTGACACGGAATAGGTGTCGGACGGGTTCTGGGCCCGCATCCAGTCGAGCGCCTGCCGCATCTCCGGCTCTTCGGCGCCGATCCCCGCATTGGCGAGGGCCAGCATGACGAGGCCCGTCGGCCCCACGTTGTCGGTGCCACCCCGCATCGCGCTCACCCACGCGCCGTCGGGCCGCTGCTGCTTGAGCAGCCAGCTGCGGGCCTTCTCGATCGCCTGCTGGATGGCGTCGGCTGGCAGTGGGGCCGCGGTGGTGGGCGTGGGGCAGCCGACAGCCAGGCAGACAGCGAGCACCGCAGGCACGGCTCGGGCAGAACGCGATACGACGAAGAGCGACCGCATGAACTGATCGTACCACGTGCCGCCAAAACAACCGGCAGCCATCGCACGGGTTTGCCGCCCCGCGGGACACAGCCGATACTGACGGACGTGGTTCCGCGTTCCGGCAGCAAGCAAGGATGGTTCCGTGTCCACAGCCTCCCGCCCCAAGTCGCTCGACGAGATCCTCCAGGAGTTCGCCCAGCACCGGCGGCTGATGCAGGAGGAGCTGCAGAAGGTGATCGTCGGCCAGGCCGACGTGATCGAGCAGCTCTTCGCGGCGATCTTCACCCGCGGCCACTGCCTGCTCGAGGGCGTGCCGGGCCTGGCGAAGACGCTCATGGTCTCGACGCTGGCGAGAATCCTCGACGTGGGCTTCAAGCGGGTGCAGTTCACGCCCGACCTCATGCCCTCCGACATCACCGGCACCAACGTGCTGGAGGAGGACGAGGCGGGGCGGCGGCAGTTCCGCTTCGTCGAGGGACCGATCTTCACCAATATCCTGCTGGCCGACGAGATCAACCGCACGCCCCCGAAAACGCAGGCGGCGCTCCTCCAGGCGATGCAGGAGCGGGAGGTGTCGGTCGGCCAGGAGACCTACACGCTCCCCGATCCATTCTTCACGATCGCCACGCAGAACCCGATCGAGCAGGAGGGCACCTATCCGCTGCCCGAGGCCCAACTCGACCGGTTCATGTTCAACATCAAGGTGGGCTACCCCACGGCCTCCGAGGAGGAGCAGATCCTGCTCTCGACGACGCGGTCGGAGAAGCCCGAGGTGCGGAAGGTGCTCTCGGGTCGCGCGATCGTCAACATCCAGAAGCTCGTCGGCAGCGTGGCGGTGAGCGAGTTCGTGGTGAAGTACGTCGCCCGGCTCGGGCGGGCGCCGCGGCCCAAGGATCCGCAGGCGCCCGCCTACGTTCGCGACCTCGTCGACTGGGGGGCCGGGCCACGGGCCGGACAATTCCTCATCCAGGGAGGCAAGGCGATGGCGGCGATGGACGGCCGGTTCAGCGTGTCGCTCGACGACGTCCGCCGGATCGCGATCCCCGTGCTCCGCCATCGCATCGCCACCAACTTCCAGGCTCAGGCCGAGGGGCTCACGAGCGAATCGATCGTGGAGCGGCTCGTTCGCGAGACGCCCGAGCCCGAGATCCCGAAGCTCGTGAAGTGATCCCGCGGAGACGGCTCGCATGGCCCGCGCGGTCGAGGAATACCTGAAGCCGGAGGTCGTGCGGCAGATCGCGAGGCTCGATCTCCGCGCCCAGTTCATCGTCAAGGGCTTCCTGCAGGGGCTCCATGCCAGCCCGTATCAGGGCTTCTCCGTCGAGTTCAGCGAGCACCGCAAGTATGCAGCCGGCGACGACCCGAAGGACATCGACTGGCTCGTCTACGCCAAGACCGACAAGCACTACGTCAAGAAGTTCGAGGCCGAAACCAACATCACGGGCTATCTCGTGATCGATACCAGCGGCTCGATGGCCTACTCATACAAGGGCCAGGTCTCGAAGCTCGACTACTCGATCTCGCTCGCGGCCGCCCTCTGCTGGCTCATGATCCACCAGCAGGATCCCTGCGGCCTGATGGTGTTCGACGACAAGCTCCACGCCTCCCTGCCGGCCCGCTCGCGGCGGTCGCAGATCGCCCAGGTGCTCTCCGTGCTCTCGAAGATCACGCCCTCGGGCAAGACCGACATCGCCCGCAGCCTCGTGCAGGTGGCCGCGATGCTCCGGCATCGCTCGCTCGTGATGGTGTTCAGCGACCTGCTCGCCGACCCGGCGCCGATCCGCGACGCCCTCCTGCGGCTGCGGCACCGGGGCCACGACGTGATCCTGTTCCACGTGCTCGACGAGGCGGAGGTGAAGTTTCCGTTCGAGGGCATGGTGGAGCTGACCGAGCCCGAGGATCGCGATCGGCTCGTGCTCGACGCCGACGCGGCACGGAAGGGCTACATCGAGGCCGTGGAGTCGTTTCGGGAGGACTACCGCCGCTCCTGCTTCCAGGCCGGCATCGACTACGTGCCGCTCGACACGGGCATGCAATTCGACAAGGCCCTGATGGAATACCTCGTGAGCCGCCGTAACCGGTTTTAGGCGTCTTCATGATCGACTCGCCCAACCCGCCGGAACGGCAGAAGTCTCCTCGCAGGAACCTCGCAGACTCGGTCCAAAGCTCGTCGAGCTTCCGCCGATTCCGGCGTGCCTCTATCCATCTACACTGAGGCGATGGGCATTTCATTCATTACGCCGTTGCTGCTGGGTGGGGCGGCGCTTGTCGCCGTGCCGCTCGTGCTGCATCTCGTGATGCGGCGGAAGCCGGTGCCGCACGCGTTTCCGGCGCTGCGGTTTCTCAAGGAACGCGCCGTCGCGAATCGCCGGCGGCTGCAGTTGAGCCATCTGCTCCTGCTGCTCCTGCGGATGGCGGCGCTGGTGCTCCTCGCCCTCGCCCTCGCCCGGCCCGTGCTCCGCGGCGCGGCCTGGCTCGCCGACGGCGAGGCGCCCGTGGCGGCGGCGTTCGTGTTCGACACGGCGCCGCGGATGATGCTGCGCGAGGGCAACCGTACGCGGCTGGAGCAGGCCGCCGCGATGGCGAAGCTGCTCTTCGGCAAGCTGCCGCCGGGAAGCGACGTGGCCGTGCTCGACACCCGTGGCGGTCCGGCCGCGTTTTCGCCGGCGCTCGCGGCGGCCACGGCCCGGGTCGATCGACTCGCGGCGGCGACACCGCAGCAGTCGCTGCCGGCCGCGATGGCGGCGGCCGGTCGGCTCTTGGAAAAGAGCATGAAGCAGCGGCGCGAGCTGTATGTGTTCACCGACTGCTCGCACGGCGGCTGGGATGCCGCGCAGGCCGCCGATCTTGCCGCGGCCTG
>JBILVW010000222.1:0-5128 GCA_044370205.1 Pirellulales bacterium
ATGTTTCGGGCGATGGGCTCGGCCGCGACGAGTCCGCCGGCGATGCCGGCCACGGCCCCGACGAGGCCGAGGATGGCGGCCTCCAGCATCACCGACCGCGCCACCTGCCGGGCCGACGCCCCCACGACCCGCTTGAGGGCGAACGACCGCCGCCGCTCGGTGACGTTCATGAGCATGGAGTTGCCGACGATGAACCAGGCCATCGCCACGGTCAGCGCCGTGACGAAGTCGAGGCCGAGGTTGGCGGCGGCAAGCATCTCGTCGGCCATGCTCGCGCGACCCGGTGGCACCTGGGCCACGATGGATGCGGGAAGTTTGCCGTTCGCCGTCGCGACGACCGTTGCCCGCGAGGCATCCTCGCGCAGTACCAGCCGGATGCGATCGACGAGGCCTCCGGTGCCGGCAAGGTCGGTCAGCGCGGCGAGGTCGAGTGCGATCCCGGCGCCGTCGCCGAACGAGACGAGCGATTTCGGATCGGCGATCCCGGCGATGGTGAGCCGGCGAACACCCCGCTTGGCGAAGAAGAGCACCTCGTCTCCCACACCGCGACCGATCGAGTCGGCGAGCCGCTGGGAGACGATCAGCTCGTCCGGCCCATCGCAGGCCCGGCCCGCGGTGAGCGAGAGCAGGCCGGCATCGACGAGCCCCACCGCGTCGAGTCCCACGGCGACGTCTCTCACCCGCGCCTCGCCCGCCCGTAGCAGGCTCGGCCGGAAGACGAGCGGCACGGCAGCCCGCACGCCCGGGATGCCCATCAGCCCCGACGCGAGCGCCGGATCCCACCGGCCGCCGCCGCGAGCGACGACGTCCACCGCAGGAGTGCCCTCGATCGATTCGGCCAACGCGCGGTAGCCGACCCGCGACGCGTCGGCCGCGATCCAGGTGGCGACCACCGCACCGATGGCCACGGCGATGCTCGCGACCGTGGCCAGGGCTCGGCCAGGGCGGCGCTGCCACTGCCGTAGGAGGAGCGAGAATTCGTTCATCGGGCGGGGCTGCCGGCGGCCGGCTCGGCGATCAGGCCATCGACGATCCGCATCGCGCGATGGGCCGCGGCGGCGATCGCCGGATCGTGGGTCACGAGCACGACGGTATGGCCCCGCTCCTCGACGAGCTGCGAGAGCAGCCGGAGCACGCCACGGGAGTTGCCCGAATCGAGGGCACCGGTCGGCTCGTCGGCGAGCACGACGGCAGGCTGCGTGACGAGTGCCCGGGCAATCGCGCCCCGCTGCTGTTCGCCGCCGGAGAGGGCGTCGGGGCGGTGCATCGCCCGCGAGTCGAGCCCGACCGCCGCGATCGCTTCGAGAGCCCGCGCTCGACATTCGGCCTCGGGCTTGCCATCGAGCACGAGCGGAAGTGCGACGTTCTCCACGAGCGAGAGTTCAGGGAGGAGGTTGTACCGCTGGAACACGAAGCCGATCCGACGGCGGCGGATGATGGCGAGGTGATCGTCGTCGAGGGAGGCGAGATCGACCCCCTCCAGGAGCACCCGACCGCCGGTCGGCCGCGTGATGCCACCGAGCATGTGGAGGATCGTGCTCTTGCCTGACCCGGAGGCGCCGATGAGAGCCACCATCTCGCCGGCGGCCACGCTGAAGCTCACGCCACGCACGGCGGCCACATGGGCCCCGTCATTCGTGCCCGAGGCGAACGTCTTGGCCAGGTTCTCGGCGACGAGGACGGCCGTGTCGGCGGATGAAGAAGGGAGGGTCATGGGCGGAGGACTGAAATCGTAGCAGTTCGGTCGTAGGAATGGCTTTTTTTACGGGCTTTTGCCGCCGAATTATCCTTGCAGCAACGTTCTTCCGCTCCAACGGCCCAAGCGATGACCGCCCCAGTCTGCGACGCCCTCGCGACCGCCTGTGCGGTCACTCTCGCGAGCCTGATCCTGCCCCAGGCCGGGCTCACCGCCTGGTTTGCCTGGAACCTGTGGCGACGGGCCCGCTCAACTGCCGGCCGCGAGCCGCACCGCGACGTGGCGGCCACCACCCCAGCCGAGGTCACCCTCTGCCTTCGCGGGGCCGACGCCGAGCTCGGCGACGTGTTTCGCGGGCTGGCCCGCCAGCGGCATGCCGACTGGCGGCTGCGGGTCGTCGTGGATTCGCCGACCGATCCGGCCTGGAACGTCGCGGAACGGCTCGTCGCCGAGTGCGCGGCGGATGCGACCTGGCGTGAGGCCATCGTCGAACCGCTCGCAGGGCGGCCCGTCACCGGATCACTCAAGTGTGCCTCGCTGCGGCAGGTGCTGCTGTCGCTCGCTCCAGAGACCAGCATCGTCGCGCTGATCGACGCCGACACCGTGCCCCACGACATCTGGCTGACGACGATGATCGACGAGTGCCTGCACGACGGCGTGGGAGCGGTGTCGGGCAACCGCTGGTATGAGCCGGCCTCCGGCTCGGTCGCGGGCACCGTGCGCCGGCTCTGGAACGCCGGCGCGATCGTGCAGATGACCGCCTTCGGGATTCCGTGGGGCGGCTCGCTGGCCTTGCGGCGTGAGGCGATCGAGGCGAGCGGCTGGGCGGAAGTGATTCGCACGTCATTGTGTGAAGACACGGCCCTGGCGATGCCGCTGGCGCGGTCGGGATGGAAGCACAGGCTCGTGCCGGCAGTCATCGCCGTCAGCGACGACGATCGAATCGGCACCCGTCCGCTCACCCGCTGGATCGCGAGGCAGCTGCTCACGGCGCGGCTGCACCATCCGCTCTGGCCGCTCGTCGCCCTGCATGGACTTGTGACGTCGCTCGCGCTTGTGGCCTCGGTCATCGTGGCGGGTGTCGCGGCCTGGCGTGGACAGCCGATGGCGGCGGCGCTCGTGCTGCTGGCCGTCGCCGCCTACGAGGCCGCGTCGATCGTCCTCATGGTGATCATCGAGCAGTCGGTGCGGATCGGCGTGCGGCCCACCGGCCGCACGCTCTGGCCGCCTTCCCTCACGCGGCTTGCCTGGCAGGCGGCGGTTCTCCCGCTGACCCAGGCCGTGTATGCCGTCGCGACATTGATGGCGCTCGCGGCCCGGTCGGTCGAATGGCGAGGCATCGTCTACGACATCGTGCGAACGCCCGAGCGGGTCGAAGTGAGGCCGCGTCCATGAGTGCGGCCGATTCCGCCGTGCCGGCAGCTGCGTCGCCGGGCCTTCCCTCGGGTGGCCTGCCGTTGACGGCCTTCGAGGAGTACATGCTCGCCGATGATCGGCCGAGCCATCCGATGATGATCGTCCTGCGGCTGGAGTTTTCGGGCGGTCCGCCCCCGGCGACGCTCGCGTCAGCTTTCGACGACACGCTCCGCACAGAGCCGCTGCTGACGGCCCGCGTCAAGCGAGGGCTGTTCGGCCGACCGCGGTGGGTGGATGGCGTCATTCCCCGTCTCGAGCGTCGAGCCGCCGGCGGTGCGGCGGAGGATCACGCTGAGCCTGTGCGGCGGATCGATCCGTTTGCTGGGCCGCTGCTGCATGCGACGGTCGGCGAGTGGCGAGAGGGCTGGTCGATCCAGATCTCCGTGCACCACGCGGCCTGCGATGGCCTGGGCATCCTGGGATTCGTCGAGCGCTGGCTCGCCATGGCCCATGGCGCCGCGGCGCAGGCTCGTGGCACGCGAGCGGCGGCGGGGATCTCGAGCCGCGGCCGAGTCGCCGGCTCATGGCGGGAGTTTGTGCACATGCTGCCGCGGCTCCGGGTGGGGCTCCAGGGCATTCGGCAGTTCATGTCGCGGCGGGTGCGGCGGCTGGATGAGCGAATGAGCGCACCCACAGCCGGGCCGTCGGCCGAGGCATGGCAGCCCACCGTGACGACGGCGACACTCACCGTTGCCGAAACACAGGCCCTCGACCGTTACGCACGGTCGGTCGGGGTGAACGTCAACGATCTGCTCGTGGCCGCGTGGATGGCCGCGACTGATGCGCTGCGAACGACTGCGGCTGATCCCGATCGTGACGACTGGATTCGGATCGGCGTGCCGATGAGCCTGCGGACGAAGAGCGACTATGCGCTGCCCGCGGTGAACCGGGTGAGCATGGTGTTCCTCGATCGCCGCGTTGGTGATCTGGCGGATCGTTCCTCGTTGTTTCGCGGCATCCGCGACGAGATGGAGCTGATCCGATCGCATGCACTCGGACATATTTTCCCCCTCTCGCTGGAGGTGGGACGCCTGCTGCCGGGCGGGCTCCGGCGAATCGCGAACCGCCCCGAGCCGCAGTGCTCGGCCGTGCTCTCGAACCTGGGCCGCTGCTTTCATCGCTCGCCACTGACCGCCGAGCATGGTGCACTCGCGGTCGGCACGAGCCGGCTGGTGTCGTGGTGGATCGTGCCACCTGTTCGGCCTGGCACAGCCGTGGCTCTGGCCACCCACGAGACGGCAGGCCGCCGCGCGCTCGCCCTCCAGGTCGATCCGGCATGTCTCACGGCGGACGACGCGGGGCGGCTGCTCGACCGCACGATCGCCGAGCTGCGGGATGCGATCGCCTGAGCGACCCTACGACGCGGCCACTTCGGCGTTGCGGACCGGGGTGTCGCGGAGCGAATCAGCGAGGCGTTGCCGGGCTGGGCGACGTCGTTTGCCCCAGCGGTCGGCGTCGCCGAAGGCGAGAAACCGGTGCAGCATCGGCTCGTCGATGATCGGGCACGGCAGGTCGGGAAGCAGTTCCTGCAGGTTGTCCATGACGAATACCGGGTCGGTCTGCTCGTAGGCCTCGTAGAGGCTCTTGCCGCTGTAGGCGACGCTCTCGATCTCGTTGAGGTCGTCGAGGGCGCGGGGGCCGCAGAACTCGACGCCGCCGGAGTTCAAGTAGGAGCTGGTGTAGTCGATGATCTGCCGCATCGTGATCGGCCGCGAAGGGGCGAGGTGGATCGTACGGCCCCGAGTCCGCGGATCGGCCAGCAGCCGCGCGATCGCCTCAGCCGTCCAGTCCACCGGAATCATGTTTCGCTTCTCGTCGCCCGTCATCGAGAGCCGCAGGTCGACCTTGCGGAAGCCCGTCTCGTCGGCTGGCAGATTCCGCACGATCACCACCATGAGCTGGAGCATCGCCATCAGGCCGTGGTAGGTGGCGGTGGCACCGGTGCGGGAGTCGCCCACGATCACGGCGGGCCGATAGAAGGTCGGCGATCGCAGGAACGATGCGGCCCGCACGAGC
>JBILVW010000223.1:0-5126 GCA_044370205.1 Pirellulales bacterium
CTGCGCGGTCAAGGCGCAGATTCATGCGGGCGGCCGCGGCAAGGGCAAAGTGCAGGGCTCGGAGCAGCGGGGTGTCGAGCTGGCGAAGTCAGCCGCCGACGCCCGGCGGATCGCCGAGGGGCTGCTGGGTAAGACGCTCGTCACGATTCAGACCGGCCCCGAGGGGCAGGCCGTGCGGCAGGTGTTCGTGGAGAGCGGCTGCGGGATCGACCGTGAGCTGTACTGTGCCGTGCTCGTCGATCGCCGTGTGGGATCACCCGTGCTCATCGCAAGCATCGCCGGTGGCATGGACATCGAGGAGGTCGCGGCCAAGACGCCCGAGCTGATCCTGAGCGAGCCCTTCGATCCCGACCGTGGGCTCGGCGGCTGGCAGGCCCGGCTCCTGGCCTCGAAGCTCGGCCTGCCCACCGCGAGCTGGCGGCATGCCGAGACGTTCTTCAAGAAGCTGTGCGCGGCCTTCGTGAACCTCGACGCCTCGCTGCTCGAGGTGAACCCGCTCGTGCTCGCGAAAGACGGCACGCTCGTGGCGCTCGACGCCAAGATGACCTTCGACGACAACGCGCTGTTCCGCCACAAGGATCTCCTCTCCCTCCGCGACGAGGCCGAGGAGGAGCCGGCCGAGATTCGGGCCGCGGCCGCCGGGCTTTCCTACGTGAAGCTCAACGGCACGATCGGCTGCCTCGTCAACGGCGCCGGCCTGGCGATGAGCACGATGGACCTCGTCAAGTATCACGGCGGTGAGCCGGCCAACTTTCTCGACGTCGGCGGCGGCGCCGATGTCAATCAGGTGACGGAGGCCTTCCGCATCATTCTTTCCGACGCCAATGTGAAGGCGATCCTCGTCAACATCTTCGGCGGCATCATGCGGTGCACGACGATCGCCACGGCGCTCGTCGAGGCCTCCAAGACCGTCGGGTTCACGGTGCCGCTCGTCGTGCGGCTCGAGGGCACGGAGGTGGAGGAGGGCAAGAAGATCCTCGCGGCCAGCGGCGCGAAGATCATCACCGCCGACGGCCTCACCGATGCCGCCAAAAAAGTCGTCGCCGCCAGCAAGGCTTAGGACACCACCATGAGCATCCTCGTCAATCGCGACACCCGGGTCATCTGCCAGGGCATCACCGGCAAGGTGGGTGAGTTCCACACCCGCGGCTGCCTCGACTACGGCACCCGCATGGTGGGCGGCGTCACGCCGGGCAAGGGGGGCGAGACGGTCGCCGGCCTGCCCGTGTTCAACACCGTGGCCGAGGCCCGCGACGCCACCGGCGCCAACGCCACGATGATCTTCGTGCCGCCGGCCTTCGCCGCCGACGCGATCCTGGAGGCGGTCGGCGCCGGCATCGAACTGGTGATCGCGATCACCGAGGGCATCCCGGTGATGGACATGGCCCGGGTGATGCCCGTGGTGCATGCCTCGAAAAGCCGCCTCATCGGCCCCAACTGCCCCGGCGTGATCACGCCGGCGGAGTGCAAGATCGGAATCATGCCCGGCTACATCCACACGCCGGGCCACGTAGGCGTGATGAGCCGCTCCGGCACGCTCACCTACGAGGCCGTCTGGCAGCTCACGCAACTCGGCCACGGCCAGAGCACCTGCGTGGGCCTCGGCGGCGACCCGCTCGTCGGCTCGAGCTTCATCGACATCCTCGAGCTCTTCCAAAACGACCCCGACACCCACGCGATCCTGATGATGGGCGAGATCGGCGGGTCGGCCGAGGAAGAGGCCGCTGCCTACGTGAAGGCCCACGTGACGAAGCCGGTGGCCGCCTTCATCGCCGGCCGCACGGCGCCCCCGGGCAAGCGCATGGGCCACGCCGGCGCGATCATCTCCGGCGGCAAGGGCACGGCGGAGGCGAAGCTCGCCGCCCTGGCCGACGCGGGCATCGAGATCGCCGAGAGCCCCGCCGACATGGGCGCGGCTTTGGTGCGCGCGGTCAAGCGGCGCGGTTGAGCGGAATCGCGCAGACGGGCGTTAACTCGCCCAAGCCGCCGGGACGGGGGCACGTGCTCGCCGCCGGCGGATTTTGACGATTCGTTCTCGATAGGTGTGGTGCGCCAACTCTGGCAGTCAAAATTCACCGGCGGCTGCGCGCGACCCCCGATCCCGGCTCCGTGCAGGAGGGGTTGCCCGTGCCGTCGAGCCGGCGTTGCTGGCAAGCGAAGGCAGGATGCCGAGAGCGCAGCCAGCATCGAGAGAGCGGAGGGCAGGATGCCCGTAGCGAACGTCCGGGCGAGACGGCACGGGCAACCCCGACCCGCGTGACGCGGAGTGTCTACACTGTCTCATATGAATGTCGATCTCTTCATTCCGTGTTTCGTGGATCAAATGAGCCCCCAGGTGGGGCTCGCGGTGGCGACGGTGCTCGAGCGGCTCGGGCATACCTGCACGTTTCGTTCAGGCCAGACCTGCTGCGGTCAGCCGAGCTTCAATGCAGGCTACTGGGACGAGGCTCGGAAAGTCGCCATTCATGCGATCGAGGTGTTCGCCGGCGCCCAGGCGGTGGTGGGGCCGAGCGGATCGTGCGTGGCGATGATGAAGGTCTTTTATCCGCAGCTGCTTGCCGGGACGTCGCACGAGACGGCGGCGCTTGATCTTGCGGCGCGGACGTTCGAGTTCGGCGAGTTTCTCGTGAAGAAGCTCGGCATCACCGACGTGGGGGCGCGGTTTCCACATCGGGTGACGTATCACGACGGCTGCCACGGGCTGCGGGAGCTGCGAATCAAGGAGGAGCCGCGGCAGCTGCTGCGGGCCGTCAAGGATCTCGAGCTCGTGGAGTGTGACGAGCCGGAGAGCTGCTGCGGGTTCGGTGGGCTCTTCAGCGTGAAGTTCCCGATGATCTCGACGGCGATGGCCGAGGTGAAGGGGGGCTCGCTCGTTCGCACCCAGTGCGACTACATCGTGTCGAGCGACCCGAGCTGCCAGCTGCAGCTCGACGGCTGGATCTCCCGCTGCCAATCGAGCGGCTCACTCGGCGGTGCTGCCGCCGGCCGCCGGCCCCGCACCATCCACCTCGCCGAGGTGCTCGCCGGCAGCGTCTCCTGAGGACGGTGGCTCCGGCGGCACGACGCTGATCTTTTTTCGCCAGTCGCCCTCGCGGTAGCAGTCGAGCAGGCCGCGGTGTCCCGTGTCAGGATCGCCTCCCAGCAACTCGGCACGACGCACCGGATCAGCCTCCACACAGCGGGCGAAGGTGCCGAGCAGTCGGGAGCCGGCGTCGAGCTTGAGGCTGGCGACGTCGAGGCGGAACGAGTCGGGCATCGCCAGAAGCGACCAGCCCACGAGCAGGCTGCCGGCGAGCAGGAAGCCCGCCAGCACACCCAGGAACGCCCCGCCGATCTGGTCGATGAGCGGGGCAAACCGCACGGCCCCCTCGGGCACGAAGGCCCCGATCGCCAGCCGAGTGGCCAGAAGCCCGGCCAGGAAAACGACCAGATAGGCCACGCCCAGCGACTGGGCTGGAGGGCAGTCGAGCGATTCCATGCCGGCGGCCACGGCCGGCGCGAAGGCGAGCGCCCCGACGAAGGAGCCGAGCAACTGCAGGCCTGCGGCCGTCGATAGAAACAGGCCGTGCTGCCAGCCATACATGGCCAGTCCGGCCAGCGGCATGGCGACGAGCAGGTCGCCGGCCAGGCGGGCCAGGTGGGAGGTCGCCAGCAGGAGCGGGAGCGTGGGTTCCGGAATCATCGTGTCCTCCTGGGCAGCATCATTGGGTGACCCGCTCGGCCTCGCTGATGCTCGTCGCTCCTTCGCAGGCCTTCACGAGCGCCTGCCGCAGGAGCGTTCGCATGCCGTTCTTGCGGGCGACATCGCGGATCATCTCGATCGACGGCCGGCCAACGAGCAGGTTGCGGATCGCGGTGTCGAACACCATCAGCTCGTAGATGCCCGTCCGTCCGCGGAAGCCGGTGCCGTGGCACTCGGAGCAGCCGACCTCCTTGTAGAGCACAGGCACCTTGTCGCCAGGGAGCCCCAGCCGGCGGAGCAGTTCGGGCGGCGGACGGTAGGCCTCCTTGCACTTCGGGCAGAGCAGCCGCACGAGCCGCTGGGCGAGCACGGCCGTCACGGCCGACTGGATGAGCGTGGCGTCGATGCCGATGTCGAGCAGGCGGGTGACCGTCGTGGCGGTGTCGTTGGCGTGGAGCGTCGTGAACACGAAGTGGCCGGTGAGCGCCGCCTGCATCGCGATCTCGGCCGTCTCCTTGTCCCGCACCTCGCCGACGAGGATCACGTCGGGGTCCTGCCGCAGGGTCGAGCGCAGAATCTTCGCGAATGTGAGGTCGGCGGCGTTGTTGACGGCCGTCTGCGAGATGTTGTCGAGTCGGTATTCGATCGGATCCTCGATCGTCACGATGTTTCGCGAGAGCACGTCGATTTCGCTGAGGGCGCCGTAGGTGGTCGTCGTCTTTCCTGAGCCGGTCGGCCCGCAGACGATGAGCATGCCGTGGGCCCGGTGGATGATGCCGCGGAGGGCCTGCACGGTCGAATCCCGCATGCCGAGCCCGCCCAGGCCCCCTTTCACGATGCCGCCGCCGGCGTCGAGGAGTCGGAGGGCCATCTTCTCGCCGAAGTTCGTCGGCCCGGAGGCGGCGCGGACGTCGAACTTCCGGTTGTCTGCGAGCACGGCGAAGGTGCCATCCTGCGGCCGTCGTTTCTCGGCGATGTCCATGTCACCGACCACCTTGAGCGCCGAGATGATCGCCCGCCCGGCCTCGGCGGGAAGCACGTGCATGGTCTGCATCATCCCGTCGATCCGGTAGCGGACCTGGACGTCGTGACCTGTTTTCGGCTCGAAGTGCATGTCGGTCGCCCGCTTGGCGACCGCATCGGCGAGGATGCCCTGGGCGGCGAAAATGGCCTGCGAGAGCTCACGATTGCCCCCCCTGCCCGCGTCACCGCTGTAGATGCTCCCGTCTTTTTTCAGCAGCATGACCGAGGGGCCCGCAAGCTGCATGCTCCCCGTCAGGCTGTCGTTGCCCCGAATCCGCTGGAGCCATCCCTCCAGGCCCGTCACGCGGACGGCCCGCCGCAAACCCTCCCCGAGTGCGACGATGGGAATGAGCCGTACATCCGGTTCAGCGACCGCCTCTCGGGCGAGGATGTACGCCACGCCCGTCAGCACGACCAGCGG
>JBILVW010000224.1:0-5123 GCA_044370205.1 Pirellulales bacterium
CCAGTTCCTTCTTTCCGCGTGGCATTGGTTGCCTCCCTTGGTTTGCTCCACTCCCAGATTCTCTCTCTGGAAGTGGTGCCGTTTAAGGGGGGCAGGTCAGTGCTCAGGAACGTCAACCTCACGATCCGGTTTGGCGAACGGGTGGCGATCGTCGGCCCTAACGGCGGTGGCAAGAGCACGCTCGTCAACGTGATCTGCAGGTTCTACGACCCGACGCACGGCCGCGTGCTGCTCGACGACGTGCCGCTCACCGAGATCGCCGTCAACGACCTGCGACGCCGGATCGCGATGGTCACGCAGCAGACCGAACTCTTCAACGAGTCGATCCACTACAACATCCGCTACGGCCGCTGGGACGCCACCGACGAGGAGATCGAGGAGGCCGCCCGCAGGGCGCACGCCCACGAGTTCATCTCCGACTTTCCCGACGGCTACCGGACCATGGTCGGGCCCAACGGCTTCCGGCTCTCGGGCGGCCAGCGGCAGCGGATCGCCCTGGCCCGGGCATTCCTCCGGAACGCGGAGATTCTCTTGCTCGACGAGGCGACGAGCCAGATCGACGTGGAGAGCGAGCGGCTCATTCACGAGGCGCTGTCGAAGTACGTGGAGAACCGCACGGTGATCATGATCACCCACCGGGCGAGCACGCTGGCCCTGGCCGACGCGATCATCGAGGTCGAGCACGGCACGGTGACGAAGCGCCCGGCACGGCAGCACCAGGCCGCCTGACGGCGGGCAGTTCGGCGGGCGACGCCTGAAAGTTTGCCCGGTCGAAAGTGGACCTGGCGGCGAGCCGGTGGTTTAGAAATCCCATGCTCTATCCACCTGAGCTACGGGCGCGAAAGGGGCCTGAAGGATGCCTGCCCGTGCTTCCCAGGGGCAGGCATACGAACCATGCATCGACCGCCATGCGCGGGGTAACCGTGGCGGCAGGCACTGTGCGAGGCGTGCTCGTCCTCAGGGCTTCACGCCGGCCCACACGCCCTGATCGATCCGGTTCAAGAGCGGCGTCGGCCGGATGGTCGCGAGGTATTCGTCGGTGGCTCTGCGGGAGCCCTGGAAGTATCCGTAGTCATCGATGATCAGCACCCCACCCCGCCTCAGTTTCGGGTAGAGCAACTCGAACTCAATCTTGGTGGATTCATAGAAATCCGTGTCCAAGCGGAGCAGCGCGAGTTCCGGCATGGTCGTGGCGGGCAAGGTCTGCTCCACGAAACCCTCGACGATGCGGAATCCCTCGAGGCTGCCAGTCACGTCGATGATGTTCTGCTCGGTGCCCACCCGATGATTCTCCATGGCAGCGGACCAGACAAGTTCTTGGCCCCCGTGGATGATGTCTCGGGAGCCGATCGGCGGGCCGACAAAGGTGTCGAACAGGTGGATTGTGCGATCCATGCCCCAGCGAGTGAGGCACAGCCTCATGAAAATCGCGACACCGCCCAGCGCGCAGCCACACTCGACCAGATCGCCCGGAATGGAGTTGTCGCGGATGTACTTGAGAGACTGGTACACGTTGTAGAAGCCCGGCACGTGCACCATCGAGAATGGACATGCCAAGGCGAAGAGTTCCTTGAACTCGTCGCCCTGGATTTCCGAGTAGTGTGCCAATTCGTCGGCGTGGATCTGATCGATCGTGGCGTGGAGTTCGTTGACCCTACGAAGCATTCGCGTGCCCTTCCTGCGAGACGTCCTTCCGGGTAGGTAGTAAGTACAGGGGGGTCGGTGGGCCAGTCAATGGCACTTCGGCCCGCTCGGCCGAGCGGGCCGAATCATGAGGAGCAACAGCCGTGACCGATCGGGCTGGATGCGGCCCGACCGTGGAGGAGCCGAGGAGCCGCCGGGGCATCATCTCCACATGAGCCGCCCTCTGCTTCGCAGAGGAGTTGAACAGCGGATGGGGTGGGATTCGAACCCACGACCGAGCGGGAACCGACGGCATCAAGAAGTGCTGCTCAACGGACGGGCTCGCACACGCCCCGCCTCCACGACACAGAACGCTCCGACGAAGCCGACGTCATCTGCGGAAGCCATGGAAGCATGACTCGTTCGAGAAATGACTTGGGCGAGAGCGGTGGGAGACGGAATAGCACGATCCCGCAGGTGGCCGGCAACCCCCAATGAAAGGCAAGTTCGCCGAAATCCTTGTCGCACGTAAGGACGATTCGTGATTCTCTCTGCGCCGCCGCGAGGAGAGACGTATCAGACTGCCCCGGCATGCTTGTCCTTGCCCACAAGACGTCATGGCCTGTTTCACGCAGCCAAGACACGGCGATGCCCGGAAAATCTTCGTCTGCCAGAAACAGCATCCGTGACTTTCCTCAGGCCGGCGAACCGAGGGCGATGACACGCTCGGACTTGAGAATATCACTGGCGTAATAGAGGCACGCCGAGATGTCCTCGTGAGTGATGCCCGGATAGTTCTCGATGATCTGCTGCTCGGACCACCCCGATGCCATGAGCTCGACAAGTTTTTCAACCGCCAGCCTCGTGCCCTTCACGACCGGCTTGCCGCCGAGCACACCGGGGTCGAATCGGATGCGATCCTGCCAGTTCATCTCAATGGCTCCTTTCGCACGCGATACCCGAGGAAGCGCGATTCGCATCCCGTCGACGATTGTATCAAGACGCTAGCGGATGGGGTGGGATCATCCGCGAGCCTGAGATCGGCGGAGAAATCTTCGACAGGCCCGGCATCAACCAGGTCTGGGCTGGCATCAAGGCCCACCGCTGGGATGTCATCCTGGCCGAGGAATCAAGTCGACTCTACCGGCATCTGACGTTTGCATCCCAGTTCTTTGATTCGGCGGTGGACGCCGGCATCCTGCCGTCGCCTGAGCGCGAGTCCAACAAGGCCGGCTCCGATGGCCGCCAGGACGCAACTCGAGGGCTCAGGAACGAAAGTGATGCTGATAAAGCCGGTGGTGGCGTTGAACGTGGCGAACTGCCCCGCGGCCAGGCCGAAGGATTGAACCGCCATGAAACCACCGCTGAAGCCACCGGTATTCGCGAAGATCTGCAGCACTTCTTCGCCCGCCTCGTAGGAGCCGCCGCTGAATTCGAGCCGGAGCACACCGCCGAAGACCACGCTTCCGCTGCCGTCAACCAAGTCGAACGTGGCGGGCGAATAGGCCGGACTGGTGATCTGAAACGTGCTCGTCGAGGATTGCGTCAGGTCGAGCGTGAACCCGGTGCCCAACGTGATCGTGCCCGGACTGTTGCCAGGCTGGAGGGCTCCGAGCACGGCAAGCGTGTGCCCCGCCCCCGACAGCGTGCCGACCCCGGTCAGGCTGCCCGTCGCCGGCATCGTATAGGTGCCCGACGCGAGGGCGGCGAGGTCGAAAATGCCGTTGGTGCCCAGGTCGAGGCCGCCCGTGCCAATGCTTCCGGAACCGGAGAGGGCAAGCGTGCCGCTGGAGATCGTCGTGCGACCCGCGTAGGAATTGGCACCGGCGAACGTGAGGATGCCGGCCCCCTGCTTTGTGACCGTTCCGGTTCCACTGATGCTGCCCGTGTACGTCGAGTCATCGGCACGGTTGAAGACAAGCAGGCCGTTATTGACGAGGTCGGTCGCAAGGCCGCCGGTCGAGCCCCCTTGCCCGATCTGGAGCGTACCGCCAGCGTTGAGGTTGATCGTGCCTGACGTCCCCGACGACAGCGTGCCGCCCACGACGACCACGCCACCATCCGCAATCGTGAGCGTGCCATTCCCACCCAGATACCCGACCTGCATGTTCCGGCTGGAGGACCACGTTCCACCCGTGACCGTCGCCATGCCATTTCCGCCATCGAAGCTGCCGACGTAGGCGTCGCGGTTGGTGACCAAGCCGCCCGAAACATCCAGGGTACCGGTCGCAGACCAGCCGACCCGCAGATCCCTCACTGTGACCCATTGGCCGCTGCTGACCGTGGCTGCCCCGTTGTCTGTGAAGCCGACGTAGCTTTCATCCACGTTCACGGACCCGCCGGAAACGCTCATCGTCGCCGTTCCAGACGTCGGGGCGACGTAGAGGACTGAATCGGGCTGATTGATCGCTCCGCCTGCCACCACGTCAAAAGTGCCCCCTGCGATCGTGATGTCGCCGGATGCGTTGCTTGTCCCGGTGAACGACAGCGTGCCGGCACCACTCTTGAGCATCGCGCCGCTGCCGGAGATTGTGGCGGCATACTCACTCGCACCTGCTCCGCCAAACCCCAGGACGCTGTTGTTGGTGATGTCGGACACGATCGTGCCACCACCGCCGAACTCCAGCGTGCCGGCGGAAATCGTCGCGAGCCCAGTGAAGCTGTTGCTGCCGACGAGCGACACCGTGCCGTCGCCGAGTTTCGTGATCGCCCCGGTGCCCGACAGGCTGCCTGCATAAATCGCGGCGTCGCTCCGGTTGAAGACGAGTTCGGCATCGACGACGACATCGCCGGCGATGGATCCCGCGGTGCCGCTGCTTCCCAACTGGAGCGTGCCCGTCGAGATGGTGGTCAGCCCGGTGTAGGTGTTGTCTGCCGCGAGCACGAGCGTGCCGGCGCCGAGTTTCGTCAGCGTGCTGCCGCTGCCGGAGATGACCGACGCGAGCGAAACAGTCTGCCCGTTGGTGTCGAGCACGATCGCCTGACTGTCCGCTGCGCTGAATCGGGCCGAATAGTCGGTCGTGCCCGAAGCGGTGAACTGGAGCATGCCGCCGCCGAAGGAGATCGTTCCCGCGGAGCCGAGGGCATTCGCGTTGCCGAGCGAGAGCACGCCGGCGTTGATCAGCGTGGCGCCGGTAGAGTCGCTGCTGCCGGTCAGCATCAGCGTGCCCGCGCCAGCCTTCGTCACCGAACCAGTTCCGGAGATGCTGCCGGCGAACGCGGACAACCCGACCGTGTTGAAGATCAGCGAACTGTTGTTGATGACGTCTCCGCCGAGAGATCCGTCGAAGGTGCCGTCGCCGATCGCCAACGCACCGGCCGAGATGGTGGTGGGGCCGGTGTAGGTGTTGTTGCCCGTGAACGTGAGCGTGCCCGCCCCGAGTTTTGTCACGCCACCGGTGCCACTAATGGCATCGGCGTAGGTTGAGGCGTCAGAGCGGTCAAAGACGATCGATCCGTTGTTGGTGATGTCGGTGAGGAGCGTGCCGCCAGTCCCGCCG
>JBILVW010000225.1:0-5122 GCA_044370205.1 Pirellulales bacterium
GTCCGCCTCGACCGCCGTGGAACATCTGCCGCGGCTCATGCTTGCGGGTGATCAGCTCGACATTGCCATCCGCGGCGGGCTCATCGCCTGTGATACCTTCCCTGCCCTGGCGATCGCCGCCTGCGACGAAGCCGGCGATCTCGTGGGCATCCTGCAGCGGCACGAATCGGGCCGCGTACGGCTCAAGCCCAACTTCCGCGGGCTTGGCTGACCGCCGGGTGGTATGGGGCAGTTTCCGGCTGGTATGATTCTTGATCGAGAGTTACGGCTCTTTGAACGTGATCGCTGCCGGAGGTACTGGCCATGTCTGAACGGACGGGCACGTCGGTCTGTGGCGGACCGAGAAGCCGGCGGGAGTTTCTTCACGTCGGAGCACTGACCGGCCTCGGCCTCTCGCTCGGCGGCCTCTTTCGGGCCCAGGCCGCGCGTGCCGACGCTCAATCGTTCGCCCACTTCGACGGCACCGCGAAGAACGTGATCCACGTCTGGCTGCCCGGCGGCTGGGCCCAGCAGGAGACGTTCGACCCGAAGCCACTCGCGCCGGCCGACTACCGCGGCGAGTTCGCGGCGATCGACACGAAGCTCGTCGGCGTGCAGTTCAACGAGAAGCTCGCCAAGACCGCGGCGATCGCCGACAGGATCACGGTCATCCGCTCGATGACGCATGGCGAGGCGGCCCACGAGCGGGGCACCCACAACATGTTTACGGGCTACCGCCCGAGTCCTGCGGTCACCTACCCGAGCTTCGGCAGCGTCGTTTCGCACGAGCTCGGCCCACGAGCCAACCTGCCACCGTACGTGTGCATCCCAAACCTGCCGGCGCCCGATGCCGGCGGCGGCTATCTCGGCAGCGGCTACGGTCCCTTCGCGATCGGCTCGGATCCCGCCGACGGGAATTTCGCCGTCCGCGATCTGTCGTTGCCCGGCGGTGTCGATCCCGCCCGGTTCGCCACGCGGCAGCGGCTCCGCGAATCCGTGGGCCGTCACTTTCAGCGGCTCGAGGACGCCGGCTCCATCGCGGCCCTCGATTCGTTTTACGAGCGGGCGTATGCCCTCGTGAATTCCGCCGAGGCCCGGGCCGCGTTCGACATGCAGGCGGAGCCCGACGCGATCAAGGATGAATACGGCCGCAACCAGGCCGGACAGCGGATGCTGCTCGCGCGGCGGCTCGTCGAGTCGGGCGTGCGGTTCGTCACGCTCTCGTACGGCGGCTGGGACATGCACCAGAAGATCCGCGACGGGATCACCAGCACGCTGCCACCCTTCGATCAGGCCTTCGCGGCGCTCGTCTCCGACCTCGATCGCCGCGAATTGCTGGCCTCGACGCTCGTGATGGTGTCGAGCGAGTTCGGCCGCACGCCCCGCATCAATCCCGATGCGGGCCGCGATCATTGGCCCAAGGTGTTCAGCGTCGTGCTTGCCGGCGGGGGCGTGAAGGCGGGGTATGTCCACGGTGCGTCCGACGCGATCGCCGCGGAGCCGCAGGACTCGCCGGTTTCCATCGAGGATCTGGCCGCCACCGTCTACCACTGCCTGGGAATCGTGGCCGAGAAGGAGCTGATGGCCCCTGGGAACCGCCCGATCGAGATCGTCGACGGCGGCACCGTGCGGAAGGAACTGCTTGCCTGAAGGAGCGGCCCGTGCGGCCGCGACGAATCCATGCGAGCCCTGCCCGACATCCTCGTCGCACTCGTCGCCGCGCTGACGGCGTTCTCGGCGGTCGCCGCGCCCACGATCGGCCGCATCGAGCCGCCTGGTGCGCCGGCCGGCGCGGAACTCGAGATCCGGCTCGTGGGGGGCGACCTCGGTGAGCCGCAGGAGCTGTTCTTCGAGGAGGGGAAGATCGCCGTCGCCTCCGTGACGGGCGTGGACGAGAAGACGGTGAAGGCCACGCTCCGTGTGCCTGCCGACTGCCCGCCGGGCGGTCATCGCTTGCGACTCCGCACCCGCGACGGGCTCTCCGAACTCCGCACGTTTCGCGTCGGAGGCTTCGAGCAGGTGAAGGAGGCCGAGCCGAACGACGCAGTCGGGACGGCCCAGCCCGTATCCCTCGGCCACACCGTCGTTGGCATCGTCAAGACGGAGGACGTCGATTGTTTCCGCGTGCATCTGCCCGCGGGCGGTCGGATCGCAGCAGCCGTCGATGCCCTGCGGCTCGATCAGGAGATGTTCGACCCGCACCTCGAGCTCGTGGATGCCCGCGGCTTCGTCGTGGCCGCCTGCGATGACCATCCCCTGCTCGGTCAGGACGCGATGCTTGCCGCCACGGTCGCCGAGGAGGGCGACTACGTGATCCGTCTCCGCGAGAGTGCCTACGGCGGCAACGACGGCTGCGTCTATCTCCTGCATGTCGGCGACTTTCCCACCCCGCATCTCGCCTGGCCGCCAGCCGGCCCCCCCGCTGCCGAGCTCGACGTCGAGTGGCTCGGTGATTCCGCGGGCCCATTCCGGCAGAAGGTGCGCCTGCCCGATGCCGTTCCGCTCGAGGGCGTGGTGGAGCGTCACCCGCAGCGCGAAGGCCGCCCGTCGCCCGTCGGCGTGCCGCTGAGGGTGACGACGGTGGCCGCTGCCGCGGAGTCTGAGCCGAACGACGACCCGCCCAAGGCCACGCCGGCGACGGCGCCGGCTGGCTGCCTCGGGCGGCTCGACAAGCCGGAGGACGTGGATTGGTACCGGATCGCGGCGGCCAAGGGAACGAGCTGGCACGTCCGCGGCTGGGGGCGTCGGCTCGGGTCGCCGATCGATCTGGTCGTAAATGTTCACCGCGACAACGAGAAGCGGGAGCGGATCACCGGCAACGACGACACCGACGGGCCCGATAGCGAGGCCAAGATCACGGTGCCGGATGAGGGATCGTTTCTCGTGCGGGTCGCGGATCATCTGCGGCGGGGTGGCCCCGACTTCGTCTACTGGATCGAGATCGAGCAGGCGGTGTCCGCGGTCACCGTGTCGGTGCCCCCCGGCCGCTCGAACTCGCAGGAGCGGCTCGTGGCCGTCGTGCCACGGGGCAATCGCTCGGCGGTCGTCTTCAATGCGACGCGATCGGACTGTGACCGCGCCGCGACGATCGCCTGTGAATCGCTGCCATCCGGGCTGACCGCTGTCGCGGCCCCGCTCTCCGCGACCGTTCCCGCGGCCCCCGTCGTGTTCGAGGCGGCCGCCGAAGCGGCGACGACTACGGCGCTGGCGAGCATCGCCGTGCGGGCGGCCGATGACGGCCAGGTGCTCGGTGGCCTGCGGCAGACGACCGAGCTCGTCTTCGGCCCGCCGAACAACGCCACGTATCGGAAGTCGGTCAGCGATCGGCTACCCGTCGCGATCGTCGAGCCGGCGGCGATCAGGATCACGGTCGATCCCCCCACGGTGCCGCTCGTCCGCCGCGGCTCGCTGGGGCTGCGGGTGCGGCTGGAACGGCTCGACGGCTTCGACGGCAAGGTGCGGCTGGGGTTTCCGTTCAAGCCACCGGGCGTCGGTGCGCCGGCCAGCGTGGAAATCTCGGGCGAGGAGTCCGAGGCGATCTATCAACTCAATGCCAACGCCGACGCCCCGCTCGGCACGTGGCAGGTCGTCGTCACGGCCGTGGCCAGGCCGAAGGGCAAGGATCGGGACGATGCCATGCCGCTCGTGTCGAGCCTGCTGGTGCCGATCGAGGTGGCCGAGCCCGTCGTGCAGCTGGCCGCCGACAAGGCGACGGTCGAGCAGGGACGCGAGACGACGATCGTCTGGAAGGTGACGAAGCCGGGCGAGTTCGTCGGCGCAGCGAAGGCTCGGCTGCTCGGGCTCCCGGCAAAGACCGAGGCTCCCGAACTCGAGCTGCAGCCCGGCGCCACCGAACTGGTGTTCCCGGTGAAGGCGGCTGGGGATGCTCCGCCGGGCCCGTATCCCAACGTGTTCTGCGAACTGCGGGTGCCCCGCGGCGGCGGCTGGATCGTGCATGCGATGCCGCCGACGCAGCTGCGGATCGACGTTCCCCTCCCCAAGCCGTCGGAGGCCGCGTCACCATGATCCGTCAGATTGTGTGGCTCATGGCCTGCCTCGTCGCGAGCGGCCTATGCGGCACCGTGACAGCGGACACACCATACGTCGTTATCAACGTCTATCCCTCCCGAGTCCAGCTCGACTCCTCCCGCGACCGGCAGCGGATCGTCGTGCAGGCCCGCCACGCCGACGGCCGCACCGTCGAGGTCACGTCTACTGCCGAAGTCACGCTCTCGAATCCGAAGCTGGCCGCGATCGACACGGCCCCGGGCCGGGGCATCCTGCTGCGGCCGCTGGCCGACGGCGAGGGCACGATCCGCGCGGCCGTTGGCGGCCTCACGCAGGAGATCCCGATCAAGGTCGTGTCGGCCAGTTCGCCGGCACCGCTCTCGTTTCGGCGGGACGTGATGCCCGTGTTCGCCCGGGCGGGCTGCAACATGGGCAGCTGTCACGGTGCGGCCCGCGGCAAGGACGGCTTCCGCCTTTCACTCTTCGGCTTCGATCCAGCCGGCGACCATCACCGGCTGACCCGCGAAATGCCCGGCCGCCGGATCGACCTCGCGAGCCCGCGGGAGAGCCTCCTGTTTCTCAAGGCCACCGGACAGGTGCAGCACACCGGTGGGAAACGCTGCGAGCCCGACAGCGAACTGGCGGCCACGCTCGTCCGCTGGATCGAGGCCGGCGCGGCCGATGATCCAGGCCCCGATCCGTCGAGCTCCGTTCCCAAGCTCATCGCCCTCGACCTCTATCCGCCCACGGCTCTCTTCGAGGGCGAGGGAGCCACCCAGCAGCTCGTCGCCGTGGCCCGGTTCGCCGACGACACCGACCGCGACGTCACCGACCTCGCCTGGTTTGCCTCGAACAACGACCGCTCGGCGAAGGTGTCACCGGACGGCATGGTGACGAGCGGTGGCCGTGGCGAGGCATTCGTCATGGCCCGCTACGACACGCTCACGGTTGGCGTCCCGCTGGTCACGATTCCCGAGAATCTGTCATTCACTGCTCAGGCCGAGCCTCGGCTGCCGGGGGCGACGGAGGGGGCGAAGGTGATCGACGACCTCGTCGCCGCGAAGCTCGCGTCTCTACGAATCACGCCCTCGCCCGTCTGCGACGACGAGACGTTTCTGCGGCGGGTCAGCCTCGA
>JBILVW010000226.1:0-5114 GCA_044370205.1 Pirellulales bacterium
TCTACACGACGGCCACGAACCTCACGATCCTCCAGCTGGAGCGGGCCGCGCTTCCGATCTACCAGCGGTGAGGCGAAGATAGCGGATCGGCGATCATCCCCGGCCGCCCCGCGACATCCCCGGAGTTTTCCATGTCAGTGTCCCCCGAAGCCTCGGCCGTCGAACGGCTGCACGCCGCCCATGACCGGATCCTCGATCAGCTGTCGCGGGTGATCGTCGGCCAGCGGGAGGTGATCGAGGAGCTGCTCATCTCGCTGTTCAGCCGCGGCCACTGCCTGCTCGAGGGCGTGCCCGGACTCGCCAAGACACTGCTCATCAGCACGCTGGCCCGGAGCCTCGACCTCTCCTTCAGCCGCATCCAGTTCACGCCCGACCTGATGCCGTCCGACATCATCGGGACCGACGTGCTCGAAGAGGACAAGGCCACGGGCACGCGGCAGCCGCGGTTCCTCGAGGGACCGCTGTTCGCCAACGTGGTGCTCGCCGACGAGATCAACCGCACGCCACCGAAGACGCAGGCGGCGCTCCTGGAGGCGATGCAGGAGCGACAGGTGAGCGTGGGCCGCACGCGGCATCGGCTCACGGACCCGTTCTTCGTGCTCGCCACGCAGAACCCGATCGAGCAGGAGGGCACCTATCCGCTGCCGGAGGCGCAGCAGGATCGATTCATGTTCAAGGTGTTCGTGCGGTATCCGTCGTTCGCAGAGGAGTTCGAGATCGCCCGCCGCACCACCGGCCTCGCGCAGGAAGAACCCCGGCCGGTGCTCTCGGCCGCCGACATCCTCGCGCTGCAGCAGAGCGTGCGTGAGGTGCCGATCAGCGACCATCTCGTGCGGTATGCGCTGGCGCTGGTGCGGCAGACGCGACGCGGCGAGGCGGGCGTGCCCGAGTTCGTTTCCGACCAGCTCGTCTGGGGCGCCGGGCCGCGGGCCGTGCAGTTTCTGATCGTCGGGGCGAAGGCCCGGGCGCTGCTGCAGGGCCGCAGCCACGTCGCCGTCGAAGACATCCAGGCCCTCGCGGCCCCCGTGCTCCGCCACCGCGTGGTGGTCGGCTTCGCCGCCGAGAGCGAGGGCGTGACGCCCGACGGCATCATCCGCCGCATCGTTGAAACCACCCCGGCCCGAGAGGACGAGCTGTCGCGTGACGCCCGATTCCAGACGATTTTTGCATCCTGAGGCGATCGCCCGGATCGCGCGGCTCGAACTCCGCGCCCGGGCCGTCGTCGAGGGCACGCTCGCAGGCCTGCACAAGAGCCCCTACAAGGGGCAGTCGGTGGAGTTCCTCCAGCACCGCGAGTACGTCCGTGGCGACGACCCGCGGCGGGTGGACTGGAAGGTCTGGGGGCGGCAGGACCGGCTCTACGTGAAGGAGTTCGAGGAGGAGACGAACGTCCGGCTCACGCTCGTGGTGGACTGCTCCCCGAGCATGGACTACGCGCCCGACGCGGTCCGCGACCGGAAGCGGCTGGGCAAGTACGACTGCGCCGCGACGCTGGCGGCGAGCCTGGCCTGGCTCGCGCTCTCGCACGGCGACGCGGTGGGCTGCAGCGTCTTCGACGACCACATCCGCGCGGCGGTGCCGGCGCGGACGAAGCGGTCGCACCTCGCCAGCGTGCTCGAGGTGCTCGAATGGCCCTCGCACCGCGGCAAGGGCACGCGGCATCCGACCGCCTTCCTCCCGGCCTTCCGCGGCCTCGCGGAAACCCTGCCCCGCCGCGGTCTCGTGATCGTGATCTCCGACCTGCTCGGCGATCGCGACGGCATCTTTCCCGGCCTCCGGTTCCTGCGGATGCGCGGCCACGACATCGCGCTTTTGCACGTGCTCGATGACGACGAGCTCGACTTCCCCTTCGACGGCCCGACGCGGTTCGAGGGGCTGGAGGCGGCGGCGCACGTCAGCTGCAATCCCCGGGCGTTCCGCGCCGGATATCTCGAGGTGCTCGAAGGGTATCTCACGGACGTGCGACAGCGGGCCGCGGCCCTGCGGTGCGATTACGAGCTCGTCCGAGCCGGCGAGCCGCTGGCCGCGGCGCTCGTGAAGTTTTTGTCGCGTCGTGCGAGCCTCGCGGTGTAGCCGGTTTCTCCATGCCCAGCTTCGACTTTCCGCCGCTGCTCTGGTGGGGCCTGCCGCTCGCGGCAGCGCCGCTCTTCATCCATCTTCTCAACCGGCTGCGACACAAGCGGGTGCCGTTCGCCGCGCTCGAATTCCTGCTCGCGAGCCAGAACCGCTACCGCACGCAGGTGCTGCTCCGACAGATCCTCCTGCTCGCGCTCCGCACCGCGGCCGTGATCGGCGCCGTGCTCGCGCTGGCGCAGCCGCGGTGGACGAACGGCCTCGGTGGGCTGTTTGGAGGCGGCCGCGGCAGCCATGTCGTGCTGCTCGACGACACGGCGTCGATGGGAGATCGGGGCACCACCGCCGGCATGACGACGGCCTTCGACCGCGGTCGCGCCGCGGTCAGCCGGCTCGTGACCGACCTCGCATCCACGCCCGACCAGGAGATCGCACTCGGCCGGTTTTCACGCCTCGTCTCGGGAACGGGAGACGCGGCCGGTCGGTTCGACCTTGAGCGGCAGCCGGCGACATCGCAGACGGCCGCCCGGGCGGCCGGCGAATTCGGCGCGGCCGGTCCGTCGGCCGCGGCCACCTCGCCCGTCGCGGCGCTGCGGTCCGTGGAGCCGCTGTTCGCGGCGGGCACGAACGCCCGGCAGGTGCTCTGGCTGGTGAGCGACTTTCGGGCTGGGGATTGGCGTGAAGCCGACGAAGCCCGCGCGGCCCTGCAACGGCTGGCCGATGCCGGCGTCGCCGTGGAGTTCGTGAACTGCGCCCCACCCGATGCCGCGGCGACCGGGGGCAATCTGGCCGTCGAACGACTGGAACTCGTCGGCGGCGTGCCGGCCGTCGGTGTGGCCGCATCGTTCGAGGTGAGCGTGCGGAACGACGGCGCGACTCCGGCCCGCGAGGTGCAGGTGGGCCTGCGGGAAGACGGCGTGGGCCGCCCCGGGGTGCAGTTCACCGAGATCCCGCCGGGCGAGACGGCGACCGCCCGATTCGACGCCCGGTTTCTCACACCAGGCGGCCACGTGCTCGAGGCCGTGCTGCCGGCCGACCGGCTCGTCACCGACGACACCCGCACCGCCGTGATCGACATCGCCGAGCGGATCGACGTGCTCATCGTGGACGGCGATCCCCGCGGCGGTGGCCGTTCCGGCGACGCCTTCTACGTCGCGACGGCCCTGGCCCCCGGCGGCGCCGCGGCGACGGGCCTGCGGCCACGGATCGAGCCGCCAGGCCGACTCGCCTCGCTCGACCTCGCGGCCTTCGACAGCGTCTGGCTGCTCGACGTGGAGAACCTCGCGGCCGACGAGATCGTGGCCCTCGAGAACTATGCCGCAGAGGGCGGAGGCGTGGTGTTCTTCACCGGCCCGCGAACGCGTGCCGACGTGGTCACCCGCTCGCTCCATCGCGATGGCGCCGGGGTTTTTCCCGTGCCGCTCGCCGGCGCGGTCGATCTTCCGCCGGCGGCCGGCGGCACCGCGCCGGTGCCCGACATCATCGTGGAAGACCATCCCGTGGTCGCCGTGCTGGCCGGCCAGCGGAACCCGCTGCTCGATGCCGTGCGGGTCGATCGCTTCCTGGCCATCGACCGCGACTTTCGCCCGCCCGCGGACAGCGGCCTGAGGCGGCTGTTGTCGCTGCGGTCCGGCGCAGCCCTCGCCGTCGAGCGGCCGTTCGGCAATGGGCTCGTAGCGGCGGTGCTGACGACGGCGGCCCCCACCTGGAACAACTGGGCCCGCGGCAATCCCAGCTGGGTGGTCGTGATGCTCGAACTCGAGGGACACGTGGCGCGGGCCCGCCGCCGCACCACCGGGCTGCGTGTCGGCGATCCGTTCACGGTGTCGCTCGAGGCAGGGATCGACGAGACCGATGTCGATTTCAGCGTGCCGCCGCACGGAACCCTCGTGCGGGAGTCCGCCCAGACGACGGGCACCGCCCTCGCGGCCACGCTGCCGCTGACCGCGGTGCCCGGCGGCTACGCAGCCCGCTGGCGGCGGCTCGACGGCACTGCGGTCGAGCGGCTGGCGGCAGTGAACGTCGATCCCGACGAAGGCCGGCTCGCCCCTGTGGGTCGCGACGAACTGCGGCGATCTCTCTCCGGAGTGCCCTTCGGATTCGTCGCGGCCGACGCCCTCGATCCAGGATCCGGATCGGCGGACGGGCGACCGCTCGTACAACAGATGCTGCTCGCCTTGATCGCCGTGCTGCTGCTCGAGCAGGTGGTGGCGTTCCTCGCCGGCTATCACATGCCCGCGGCCGTCCGCGGCCGAACCGCGAGGGCTGCATCATGACGAGTGGGCCACCGCTCTTGTTCGCCGCCGAGAGCGTGCGGCACCGCGTCACGAGCGGAGTCGTCGAGGGTTTCTCCACCTGGTGGGAGATGCCGGCTCTCGTGCTCGCCGTCGCGGCGGTCGTGGTGTTCGTCGTCGCCATGTATCGGCGAGACGCGGCCGATCTCTCCCGGCCGCTGCGGCTGTTGCTGGCGGCGCTTCGGCTCGGTGCGCTCGCGGCGGTCGCGGCGGCGTATCTCGATTTCGAACGCACGGAGGAACGCGAGGTCGAGTTTCCGTCGCGGGTGGCGGTGCTCGTTGATTCAAGCGCGAGCATGTCATTGGCCGACGGGCCGACGGGGGCCGCTGCCCCAGCCGCATCGCGGGGCGAGCAGGCGGTCGCCGCGCTGCGAGCGGGCGGACTCCTCGAGGCGCTCCGGGCGCGGCAGGACGTGTCGGTATGGCGGTTCGACGCCGGGGCGGAACGTCTGGCGGTATTGCCCCGCGGCACCGGTCGAGCCATCGCCAGTTCCCCACGCAGCGAAGCCGAGGCCGATCCAGAAGCCAACGCGGACGCCGACGCGGGCGCGGACGCCGACGCCGACTGGAGCGAACGGCTCTCGTTCCAGGGCGACGAGACGCGGCTCGGCGACGTGCTCGGCCGGGTGCTCGACGACGAGCCCGCAGCCGCCCTCGCCGGCGTGATCGTGCTCACCGACGGTGTGACCACGGCCGGCACCGATCCACGGGCGGCGGCCGCCACCCTCGCCGCGGCCGACGTGGCCG
>JBILVW010000015.1:0-17375 GCA_044370205.1 Pirellulales bacterium
GAGCGAAAGCGACGGGATCTGCAGGACGGGAGTGATCACATCTCAAAGCGGCGAGGCGGCGAGCAACTGGGCGGTCAATTCGCCCAGGATCGCCGCCAGACAGGCCACGTAGAGAATACCCGTGGCGCTCTGCGTGTTGGGAATGTCGAGCGTCTTGCGGCTCATGACGAGCAGTACGGGCAGGCCCGCCAACCCGGCGAGCCACCGCAGGGCGAGCAGTGCGAGCGACGTTGCATCGGCCTGCTGGAGCGTCGCCAGATGCGGCGCCATCTCGGCTGCCGCGGCCACGAGCCGGGCCCCCCAGGCCAGCAAGGCCACGTCGATCGCCCGTCGCAGGGCATCGACCCGCATGCCGGGCGCGTTGAGGTACCAATGGCCGAGCAGCATCGCATGCACCGTGAGGCCGGTGACGAGTCCGGACAGCAGGGCCACACCCGCGGCCCAGGGTGCCGCTGCCAGCGGCAACACGGCCGCCACCGCGAGCACGACCGCACAGCCCACGCAAAAGCCGAGCCCGGCCCGCCGCTTCTCGCCGAGCCAGGCCACGCTCCCCATCCAGCCGCCGACGGCCGCGGCGGCCGCGAGCGGCCACACACCCGTCGGGCCGGCCGAGTGGGCCAGGAGGGCCGCGAACGTCGCCAGCCCCATCACCACGAGCATGTTCACGCGGAAGAAGCCGGCGGGCACGACGGCCGCCGGCGTGAGCACCAGCCCGAGGGCGAGGCCCCAGCCGAACCGCGTCAGGAAGTCGATCAGGAGCCGCACGCGCCGCAATCCTCAGGCGGGGCGATGGCCGTAGATCAGCGACAGCACCTCGGCCCGACTCGACACGTTCGTGCGGAACAGGCCCTTCATCGCCGACGTCACGCAGAGGCTGCCGGGTTTCCGCACGCCCCGGATCGTCATGCAGGTGTGGGTCGCCTCGACCACGACGGCCACGCCCTTCGCGCCGAGATCCTTCTCCAGGAGATCGGCGATCTGCTCGGTCATCCGCTCCTGCACCTGCGGCCGGTGCGACACCACCTCCACCACGCGGGCGAGTTTGCTCAGGCCGAGCACCTTGCCGTCGGGCAGATAGCCGATGTGGGCCTGCCCCATGAAGGGCAGCAGGTGATGCTCGCACATGCTGTTGAAGGCGATGTCGCGAACCAGCACGATCTCGTCGTACTTCTCCGTGAACGCCTTGCGAAGGTGCTGCTTCGGATCCTGCCTGAGGCCACCGAACATCTCGGCGTACATCCGGGCCACGCGGGCCGGCGTTTCCAACAGTCCCTCGCGGTCTGGGTCTTCACCGACGGCGGCGAGAATCTCGCGGACCGCCCGCTCGATGCGGGCATGATCGACAGGGTGTGAGGATGACATGCGAAACACTGTACCATTGACTCTCCGAGAGATCCCCCGGCTTGCGCCTGGGGGCTTTTATGAAAGGCGCCGCATCCCCATTCAAGCCCCCATGCGCAAGCATGGGGGATCGCTCCGACCTTCAATTCAAACTGAAATCTGGGGGAAATGAACGCGACGGCGCGGCCGCGGGACGTGAAGCCAGGGCGGAGAGCAGCAGCTTGGTGCGGCGGAACACGTCGCACTCGGCGAGCAGCCGCATCTTGACGTCGATGTCGAGGTCCACCGTGTAGGAGACGATGTCGGCGAGCATCCCGAGCGTGATCTGGCTGCCGAGCAGTTGGTCGAGCTGCTCGTAGGCGTTGGGAATCCGCGGCATCGCCTGCTTGAAGGCGGCGAGCAGTTCCTGCTGGAGCGCTGCGGCGGCTTCGGCGGGACCATCGGGCTCGACGTCGTCGAGCAGCTCCGACTCGACGACGCGGAAGAGTTTTTTCACCGGCAGCTCGTGCACCAGCTTGATTCGCCGCACACCCAGCACGAGCACGTTGTAGCTGCCCTCCTTCGTCCGCTGGTGGGTGGCGATCCGGCAGAGGCAGGCCGTCGATCGCAGCGGAGGCCGCCCTTCGTAGTCCCCTTCCCAGCCGGCGGCGAGCACGCCGAGCGCCACGAGCCGGTCCCCCTCGATCGCCTCCTCGAACATCGCCCGATACCGCGGCTCGAAGACGTGGAGCGCCTGCATCACGTGCGGAAACATCACCAGATTCGGCAGCGGAAAAACCCGGGCCTGCCCCGAGAACTGTTCGGGCGAAAAGGCGAGCGGTTCGTCGGACATGGCGGTGAATCCGGGCGGCGGTGGCAGAGGGACGGCGACGGGGGTTCAGGCTGACACGGGAGGCGGATCGAGGTGAATCTCCGGCAGCAGCTCGGGGTCGAGCTGAATCTCGGCGGAATCATCGGTCGAGGCTACGACCTCCTTGAGACACGTGTCGAAGGCCGCGAGGAAGGCGGTCAGGTCGAGACCGAGGTGCCGTGGGGCGTAGGGCTCGAGATACCCGTGGACGCTGCCGTGAAGCTTTTTGGCCCCGCGGATGTTGCCATTCCCGAAGTGGTAGAGCGCCACTGCGGCCTGGATAAGCCCCTGGTAGAACTTCCGTGAGGGGCCCCGGTATTCGGTCCAGAGTTCCTCCCAGACCTCGTGGCTCTCGTAATAATCGCACTCGTTGAACTTCTCGATGCCCGCCAGATAGAGCGGCTCGTAGTCGGCTGGATCGTCGGTCATCATCGCGGATGCATGCTCCACCGCCACGGGAAATCTCCATGAATCGTAGCAGGATCGTGTCGTCAGCGGAGCCTCCGGCCGGCGTGCCGAGGCGGGAAACAGCGGCGGCACGGGGGGCGCGGGCCACGGCGATCGCCGAGACGCTCGAACGGACCTATCCCGAGGCCGAGTGCTCGCTGCGGTTCTCGAGCCCGTTCCAGCTCTTGATCGCCACGATCCTGTCGGCTCAGTGCACCGACAAGCGGGTGAACATGGTCACCGGAGAGCTGTTTACGCGGTGGCCCTCGCCGGAGGCCCTCGCCGCCGCGAAGCCGCGGGACGTGGAGGCGGTCATCCGCAGCACCGGTTTTTTTCGGGCCAAGGCCCGGAGCATCCTGGGCTGCTGCCAGGCGCTCGTGGAGCGGCACGGCGGCGAGGTGCCCCGCGGGCTCGCCGACCTCGTCAAACTTCCGGGTGTCGGCCGCAAGACGGCCAACGTCGTGCTCGGCTCGGCCTTCGGCGAGGCCAGTGGCGTCGTGGTGGACACCCACGTCGGTCGGATCTCACGCCGCCTCGGGCTCACCCGTCATGCCGACGCCGTCCGGGCCGAGCGGGATCTGGTCAAGCTTGTGCCGCAAAAGCATTGGATCGGCTTCAGCCACCGGCTGATCGAGCACGGCCGCAGCGTTTGCACCGCCCGGAAGCCCCGCTGCGAGGGCTGCTGCCTGGCCAGCCTGTGTCCGCGAATCGGCGTGGCGGCCGGCCGGCGAAAGTGAGCGGGCAGAATTCCGCCGACGCGGTACAATCCGCGGGCCGTCCGCCCCCGTTCGTCCGCCGCCACCGCACGGGACCATCGTCATGATTCTTTCGGGCAACGAGATCAAGCAGCAGCTCGGTCGCAACATCATGATCGAGCCGTTCGACGAGAACCGGCTCAATCCCAACAGCTACAACCTCTCGCTCCACGACGAACTGCTCGTCTACGAGGAGGTGGTGCTCGACATGCGAAAGAGCAACCGCGTCGAGCGGATTCGCATTCCCGAAGACGGCCTGGTGCTCACGCCCAACCAGCTCTACCTCGGCCGTACGGTCGAGCGGACGGAGACGCACAACCACGTGCCGATGATCGAAGGCCGCAGCTCCATCGGCCGGCTCGGCCTGTTCGTGCACGTGACCGCCGGCTTCGGCGACGTCGGCTTCTGCGGCTTCTGGACGCTCGAGATGTTCGCCGTGCAGCCGGTGAAGATCTATCCCGGCGTGCCGATCTGCCAGATCTTCTTCCACCAGATCGTCGGCGACATCACCGAGTATTCAAGCGACAAGTACCAGCACAACCGCGACATCCAGCCGAGCATGCTCTTCCGCGAGCTCGACGCCGGTGTCGCCGGCAGCCAATTGCAGCTCGACTTCGAGGCCGAAGCGGCCGCCGAGCGGCTGGCCGCGGCGGCGGCGAGGTAGGTGGGCCGCATGCTGTCGAAGCTCCTTGGCTGGTCATCGTTCGCGGCGGCGCTCCTGTTCGCCGTCCTCGCGGTCACCGGCCTCTTCGCCTGGGATTCGCTCGGCGACACGGCCCCGATGCTCGTGTGGTTCGGCGCGATTCCGCTGCTCGTGCTCTCGATCCTGCTGGCGATCGCGTTACTCGTCTGCACTGCCTTCTTTCCGGACGCGTAACCCGCGGCCGCAGCCCTCCCGCTCATTCTCCCGCCCGACGTCGAAAGGCTTGATCCCTTGCTCAGAACACACACCTGTGGCGAACTTCGCGGCAGTCACATTGGCACGGCCGTCCAGCTCTGCGGCTGGGTGGATCGGGTCCGCGACCACAAGGGCGTGATCTTCCTCGACCTCCGCGACCGCTGGGGCCGCACGCAGGTGGTGATCGGCCCCGAGAGCCCGGCCGAAACGCTCGCCGCGGCCCGGGCGGTCCGTCCCGAATGGGTGATCCGCGTGCACGGCACGGTGGGGGGCCGCCCTGCCGGCACGACGAACCCCAAGCTCGCGACCGGCGACGTGGAGGTGGCCTGCCAGCGGCTCGACGTGCTCAACGAGGCCGAGACGCCCGTGTTTCAGCCTGGCGCGACGGAGCTGCCGGGCGAGGAGGTGCGGCTGGCCAATCGCTGGCTCGACCTGCGTCGTCCGGCCATGCAGGAGAACATGTTTCTCCGCAGCCGGATCGTGAAGCTCATGCGAGACCACTTCGACGAGCTCGGCTTCATCGACGTGGAAACGCCGATGCTCGGCCGTAGTACGCCGGAGGGGGCCCGCGACTATCTCGTGCCGAGCCGGCTCGATCACGGCGGCTTCTTCGCGCTCCCGCAGTCGCCGCAGCTCTACAAGCAGCTCCTCATGATGGCGGGCTTCGACCGCTACGTGCAGGTGGCGAAGTGCTTCCGCGATGAAGACCTGCGGGCCGACCGGCAGCCGGAGTTCACGCAGCTCGACGTGGAGATGTCGTTCGTCGAGGCCGACGACGTGATGGGCGTGATCGAGGGGCTCGTGAAACGGACGGCCCGAGAGATTCTCGGGATCGACGTGCCGCTGCCCCTGCCCCGGCTCACCTGGGACGAGTGCATGGAGCGGTTCGGTCACGATGCGCCCGACCTCCGCTACGGCCTCGAGATCACCGACCTCACGGCTCTGGCCGGCGAGAGCGACTTCCGCGTGTTTCGCGGGGCGGTCGAGAGCGGCGGCCGCGTCCGGGGGATCCGCGTGCCGGGAGCAGCGGCGAAGTTCTCCCGCAAGGATCTCGACGACCTCACGGCCGTCGCGGTCGAGGGGGGCGCGAAGGGGCTCGTGTGGCTCAAAGTGGAGCCCGACGGCTCATGGTCGGGCCCCGTGGCCAAAAACCTCACGGCGATTGCCGACCGGCTGAAGACGGCGCTCGGCTGTGAGCCCGGCGATCTCGCCCTGATCGTGGCCGACTCGTTCGAGACGACCTGCAAGGCCCTGCACATGCTGCGGAAGCGGCTGGGCACGCAGCTCGGCCTCTTCGACCCCAAGGCGATGCATTTCTCGTGGGTGGTCGATTTCCCGATGTTCGCCCGCGATACGGAGAGCGGCGGCTGGGCCTCGATGCACCATCCCTTCACGGCGCCGCGGCCGGCCGACCTCGATCTCCTGGAGAGCGATCCGGCCGCCTGCCGGGCCGTCGCCTACGACCTCGTGATCAACGGCTCGGAGGCGGGTGGCGGCACGATCCGGATTCACGACAGCAGCACGCAGGAGAAGGTGTTCAAGCTCTTGGGCATCTCGCCGGAGATGGCCCGGGAGCGGTTCGGCTTCCTGCTCGACGCGCTGCGGAGCGGCGCCCCGCCGCACGGCGGCATCGCGCTGGGCATCGACCGCTGGGTGATGCTCTTCGGCGGGCTCGACAGTATCCGTGACGTGATCGCCTTCCCGAAGACGCAAAAGGCGAGCGACCTGATGACCGGCGCCCCGTCGCCGGTGGAGACGAAGCAACTGGTAGAATTGGGCATCCGCGTGGTGGTGCCGCCTCCGAAACCCGAGGCCCAGAAGGCACATTGATGATCGAAAAGTCCGATCATGCTTCGGACCCAAGAAGCCCGGAGCGGAAGCGATGGGACCTGCGGAACTGCACTATTCACAGCTCAATACGCTCGGGCGACTAGCTCAATTGGTCAGAGCACCTCGTTTACACCGAGGGGGTTGGGGGTTCGAGTCCCTCGTCGCCCACTGAAACTCACTCGCGACAATCCCCAGCCGGGGCATGAGTTCTCTCAAGCCGCCGGAGTGGCGAGGAGTCGGCCCTGTTTGAACACCCGCACGCCTTGCTGGCCCGCGAACCTCATCGCCTGATCGGAGATGAAGTCGCAGGCAACGAGCGGAATCGCGGGCAACCCAGCCTTTTCCAGCAATCCCGCCCAGCGGACCACGCGGCGGACATCATTGGCATCGGCCTTCGACGACACCTCCACGACGATGAACGCCTCCTTGCCGGCAACGAGCCCGGTGGCGATGGCATCGGCCCTCGACAGGTCGTCGAGCGACTCTTCATCGAGCGCGGATTCCAGCTGGCTGGAAAGTTCCGAGAGACTGACCAGCCGACCCTGCTTCAAAAACCGCCACAGGTATGACGTCATTCGGTCTCGAAACTGCAGCTCGAGCGAGCGACCGAGCGCGGCGTCGAGGCGGGGCGACTGACGCTTGACCACTTTGACGAGCAGGTGCAATTCCGTCTCGGTTTTCTGCTGGGCCAACGTCAACTGTTTGATCTGCGTCTCGGTGTCCTTCTGGGCATGAGCGAGTTCCTCGACCCGTTGTTCCGTGCGATTCTGAGCCTGAGCGAGTTCCTCAACCCGTTGTTCCGTCCGGTTCTGAGCCTGGGCGAGTTCCTCAACCCGTTGTTCTGTCCGGTTCTGAGCCTGGGCGAGTTCCTCGACCCGCTGTTCTGTCCGGTTCTGAGCCTGGGCAAGTTCCTCAACCCGCTGTTCCGTCCGGTTCTGAGCCTGGGCGAGTTCCTCAACCCGCTGTTCCGTCCGGTTCTGAGCCTGGGCAAGTTCCTCAACCCGCTGCTCCGTGCGATTCTGAGCGTTGGTGAGGTCAACGAGAGCGGTGTCGAGCCGGGAGACTTGGCGGTCGATCTCGCCCGTGAGCCCACGGAAGTCTTCCTTTGTGACGGTGTTTCGGAGTTCCTCGAACATGCCCCCGAGCGTCTGCGCGAGCGCCTTGGCCGCCGGCTCACCGAGCGATTCCCGAAAATCCTCGTAAATGCGAAACGTGTTCATGCGAAACCGTCTGAAGTGTAAAAACCACCCCGGTAGCATAGCAAAAGATATACAGATGTCAACCTACGCGAACAATCGGAATTCCCCTGTCATGCCGCCGCCCCTGGCCATGAGGATGGTCACTGCCGCGGGCTGCCCGGCCAAGAAACCACACGGCCACGTCGGCACCGAAATCGTCCGCCCGGGAACGCCTCACCGCATCTTCCGATAGCGGTCAACGGCAGCGTGCCGGGAATTCACGCCGGCTCGACCGGCGGCAGCGACTTGTCGGGCTCGCACGACCGCACGATCGCCTCGGTCGCCTCCTTCACCGTGCGGTAGCCGCCCATGAGCAGGCACTCCGCGTCGGTGGCGACCATCTGCTGGAGGCTCCGGAGCGTGCCGGCATCGTCCTCGACGAGAGCCACTCTGATGATCGTGGCTGCGGGAGCGGCGGTTCGGCGGAGTTCCGCACGTTCCACGGCCTTGACGCGAAGGGCAGCCTCGTACCACTCGACGACGGCCCCGGCGAGCAGCCGCTGTCGGTCATTCTGTCGACGGCCGACGGCGGCCATGCGATGGGCGTCTGGTCGCCGGACCACGCCCGCACCACGCAAAAACCGCCCGCGTACGGCCGATTCTGGTTCGGACACGCCCGCGTATCCAAGTAGAACTGCGTCTTTCGGGAGGCGGCCCTGCCCGCGGCCTCACTTGAGCCGGGCCGCTATCGCTACCTGATGTGGGTGGCCGTCGGTACCCGCGAGCAGGTTCGCGAGACGCTGTGTATGCTCCGCAGCCTTCCCCCGCATCAGGAGAGCCGCTGAGATGCCCATCGGATCGAAGCACGTGGAGGCCGCCTACCGCCTCGCGCGGGAACGCTACGAGTCGCTCGGCGTGAACGTCGAGAGGGCGACCGCCGCGCTCGCGAAGATTCCCGTCTCGCTCCACTGCTGGCAGGGGGACGACGTGCACGGCTTCGAGGCGACCGACGGCGGCCTCGGCGGCGGGCTGGCCGTGACGGGCAATTATCCGGGCCGCGCCCGCACGGCCGAGGAACTGCGAGCTGACCTCGATGCGGCCCTCGCCTTGATTCCCGGCACCCACCGGCTCAACCTGCACGCCTTCTACGGCGAGTTCGGCGGCGAGCGGGTCGATCGCGACGCCATCGAGCCGGCGCATTTCGCCGGCTGGATCTCCTGGGCCAAAGAGCGGCGGATGGGCCTCGACTTCAACCCCACCTGTTTCGCCCATCCGAAGGCGGCCGACGGCTTCACGCTCTCGCATCCCGACTCCCGCATCCGGAAGTTCTGGATCGAGCACTGCCGCCGCTCCCGCGAGATCGGGGCGGCGATGGGCAAGGCCCTCGGCACACCCTGCGTGACCAACGTCTGGGTGCCCGACGGCTTCAAGGACACGCCCGCCGACCGGGCCGGCGCTCGCGCACGGCTCGCCGATGCGCTCGACGAGGTCTTCAAGAAGCCGCTCCCGCCCAAGCACCTGCTCGACGCCGTCGAGCCCAAGCTCTTCGGCATC
The DNA here is from genome assembly GCA_044370205.1 of Pirellulales bacterium. GTDB lineage: Bacteria > Planctomycetota > Planctomycetia > Pirellulales > UBA1268 > QWPN01. The sequence continues at coordinate 8,854 of JBILVW010000015.1, forward strand.
GGCAGTGAGAGCTGCACCGTGGGCTCGGCCGAGTTCTATCTCGGCTACTGCATCACGCGCAAGAAACTGCTCTGCCTCGACGCCGGCCACTTCCATCCCACCGAGACGATCGCCGACAAGATCTCGTCGGTGCTGCTCTACCTGCCGGAGATTCTGCTCCACGTGAGCCGCGGCGTGCGGTGGGACAGCGACCACGTCGTGACGCTCTCCGACGACCTGCTCGCGATCGCCCGCGAGATCGTGGCCACGGGCGACCCGTCGCGGGTGCACATCGGCCTCGACTACTTCGATGCCAGCATCAACCGGATCGCTGCCTGGGCGATCGGCACCCGCAACATGCTCAAGGCCCTGCTCATCGGCCTCCTGGAGCCGCCGGCTATCCGCCGGGCCGAGCGGGATGGCGACCTCACCGCCCGGCTCGCTCTCCAGGAGGAGGCCAAGAGCCTGCCGTTCGCTGCCGTCTGGGACCACTACTGCCTCACGAACGAGGTGCCGGTGGGCGAGGCCTGGCTCGCCGACGTGACGGCCTACGAGCAGAAGGTGACAGGGAAGCGGTCATGACCGACATCGCCTTGAGCGAAAGCGAACTCGACACCTCCTCGTCGCGGGCCGCCTCGGAGTATGAGCGGGAGCGGGTGCCCGACTCGGCCCTCAAGGGCCCCTCCGCGTTCTGGGGCATGTATGCCGGCGAGCACACCGCCGGCACCGAATTCATGATCGGGCCGCTGTTCGTGGCCTGGGGAGCCGATGCCGCCAGCCTGATCTTCGGCCTGCTGCTGGGCAATCTACTGGCCGTGCTCACCTGGCGGTATCTCACGGCCACGATCGCCTGCAGCGAGCGGATCACGCTCTACTACAAGATGGAGCGGATCGCCGGCCGTGGTCTCGTGACGCTCTACAACCTCGCCAACGGCCTGCTCTTCTGCTTCCTCGCCGGCTCGATGATCACCGTCTCGGCGACGGCCGTGGGCCCGCTCTTCCCGCCGGGCACCATCGAGATGCCGACGTTCGAATCGACGCTGCCCACGGGCATCGCCTGGATCCTGTCGTGCGTGGCCATCGGCAGCGCGATGACCCTCGTGGCCCTCAAGGGCTACGGTGTCGTGGCGCAAGTCGGCCACTACGCCGCCCCCTGGATGTTTCTCGTGTTCGTGGCCTGCGCCCTGGTGACGCTCGGCAAACTCGGCACGACCGACGTCTGGCAGCTGCTCACGCCGCCGGCCGGCACCGAGCAGAAGATCAGCTTCCTCGGCATCGTGTTCTTCTCCTGGTTCTGCAACGCGGCGATGCACCTCGGCATGGCCGACCTCTCCGTGCTCCGGTTCGCCCGCACGCCGTCCGCCGGCTGGGCGAGTGCCGCCGGCATGTTCCTCGGCCATTACGTCGCCTGGATCTGTGCGGCCCTGCTGCTGATCTACTGGGTCCGGGTGCACGGCGTCGATCCGGCCATCGGCAAGGATCCGGGCACGATGGTGAACGACGCCGTCGGCTGGGCCGGCCTGCTCTGCGTGATCATTGCCGGCTGGACGACCGCCAATCCCACGATCTATCGCGCGGGCCTCGCCTTCCAGGGCATGCTCCCCGGCATCTCACGGGCCGGGGCGACGATCCTGGCCGGCGGCATCTGCATCGCGGCCGGCATCTTCCCGGCCTTCGCGATGAACCTGCTCTCGTTCGTGGGCCTCTACGGCACCGTGCTCGCGCCGATCGGGGCGATCATCGTGGTCGACCACTTTCTGGCCGACCGGCTCGGCATTGCCCGCGAGCCCGCCGCGTCCCGCGGTCTCGGCTTCAACCTCGACGTGCTGATCGCCTGGCTCGTGCCGGTGGGCATAGGCCTCTGGCTCCACCGGGCTCATGGCGTGTTCGCCTCGTACCTGCCGCTCCCCTGCGCGATCGCCTGCGGCCTGCTCTACATCCTGCTCGCGAAGCGATCGTCGCCCATACGCGACGCCCACTACGGCTGACCATCACGGAGCCTCCGCCATGCGTTCCCTCGCCCGTCTCGTCGGCCTCGCCGCCCTCGCCGCCACGATCGCTCCGCCGGCGCTGTTCATGACCGGCCGGATGCCCGAGGCCCCGATGAAGGCGGTGATGCTCGTCGCCGCCGTCGCCTGGTTCGTCGCCGCCCCCTTCTGGATGAAGGTGGAGTAGCAGAAAAATCACGCAGTGATCGCGGCCAGACGCTCGAGAAGCGGGGCCGGAAGCATGATCACACGCCGTTTGCGGCGGGAGCCGGCGACCTCGATGTCGGCGATCTCGATGTCGGCGATCTCGTACGGCGCAAAGCTCACGATCACACCCAGGGCCTGGTCATAGTCGGACAGATAGTCGGCGATACCGCGGAGTGAACGACGGTCGAGCGAGAGACTGGCTTTGCACTCGACCGGCACTGTCTGCCGACCGCGGGCCAGGAGGAAATCGATCTCTCCACCGGAGGGCGTTTTCTTCCAGCCACGGAGCGGGGCATTTCCGCGGGCAAGATCGACCGCCACCTGATTCTCCAGGCCACCGCCAAGCGGCCCTCGTGCAGCTGAAGACCGGGTTTTGAGCACGTTGATGGAGGGCATGCCAAGTTCGCGAAAGTGACGCAGGAGCCCGGTGTCAAACAAATATCGTTTGGGCAGGTAGGCGTGGCTCGAGTCCGGAGACGGGCCTTTTTGGTCCGACCTGAGCACGAGATGCCAGGCCTGAAGCCTCGCGAAGACTTCATTGATCCGCGCATTGATCGTGGTGCCCGGCGAGGGCATCACACTGGTGTTCTTCGACGGACTCCCCACGAAGTTGGCGACGCTGCGAAAACAAGCCGCCACGATGTCGGCATCCCGTTCGCCGAAGATGCGCATGAAATCCCGCTCGTAATCGGCGGCGATCTGGGCGAGCACCTCCTGATGATCGTGGCCGGCGGCATGAGCGAGAACGGCAGCGGGCAGGCCACCGGTCAGCAGAAAGCCGTCATACAATTCGATCAGCCGTTCGTGCCGAGCGGGTGTCACCGGCAGTTCATCGCCACGGACAAAGGCCGCCAGCCGGTCTTCGCCCACGGCCACCAGGTACTCGGAAAAGCTGAATGGCGAAACGACCAATTGCTGGACCCGGCCGACCGGATACCGCACGTCGTCGCGAAACAGCCGGCTCAGTGTCGAACCCGAGAGAATGACGGTGGCAGCCCGCCAGTCTTCCTTCATGAACCGCACGAAGCGGCCGAGTTGGCGGCTCTCTTGCGATTCGTCGATGAACAAGAGGGTCTCGGACGCGGGCCGGAACCGGAGCCGGTCGGCGAGCACCTGCTCGAACTCGGCGAAGTCTCGACATCCGTCGATGAGCGAGCGGAGCCGCGCATCGCGCTCGAGGTTGACGCTGCATGCCTTTTTGCCGCAGGCGGCAATCACATGATCGACGAGGCTCGTCTTCCCGACCTGCCTGGCACCCTCGACGAGCAGTACGTTTTTGTGGGGCTCACGGCCAGCGATAAACCGCTCGACCTCGGGTTCGAGGGTCCGCCTCACGTATTGCATGCGGCTATTCTATACACTTTTCTGCCGACTCTAGCAATACTTTGAACAGCGGGTCCTACCGCGTCCAGCGGCGAAAGGGATCGTAGATTCGCAGCGAAAACATCAGCTCGCTGGCCGAGAAGCCGTGCTGCGAGCTGCCCAGCGGCTCGCGAACGACACCGTCCGACACGAAGATCGTGGTGTCGGAGGGCTGCAGCGAATAGAAGCGGTAGCCGACGTCGAACGTGATCCGATCGTTGATCGCCCAGATGCCGCCGCCGCCGACCTGCCAGGCAAAGGTCGCCACCTGGCTCGAGCCACTGAACTCGTCGGTGAACTCGCCGTCGGTCACGGCACCACTGGCGTTGTAGGTGTAGCCACCGGCGCCGATGCCGCCACCGAGATAGACGCCGAACCGGTCGTTGATCATCAGGTCGCGCCACAGGTTGGCCATCGTGGACCAGCCGCTGCCGGCGGACCACTGAATCTGCCCCTCGAGCCCCGACGGATCGTCGACGCTCACCGAATCCCGCAGCGTGCCCCGGCTGCGGCCCTCGAACTCCAGCCGCAGCGCACCTTTCGGCCTGGCGATCGCCAGGCCGACCGCGCCGCCGCCCGAGAGGATCGTGCCGTCGACCGCCCCGCCCGCGACGTCGTCATGAGACTCATCGGTGAGCGTGGCGAAGGAAGGACCGATGATCCCACTCACATACCACCGCCGCGGCGTCGCCACGACCTGGTCGGCAATGGCCGCGAATGGCACCTCGCCAAGACTCGCCGGCAAATCGGCCGGGATCGTCTCGTTTTCGTCAGCCCTCGCAGCCGCGAGCATCGCGGAGAGCACGAGCAGGCAGGCGAACGTAAACGAGGGGCGAGTCATGACGAGATCCTCGAATCGAGAAGAGAGTTGGCGATCAACGACTGACGAGGCCACCAACCCGGCCGAACCGGGCGGCAATCTGGCGGGCGAAGTGGCCGGGGGTCTGCTGCGGCCGCGCGGTGGGGGCCGCCGTAACCTGCACTTCGTTGTTTCGACGGGGTGCAGCCGTCTGCTGGATCACGGGTATGATCCGCGGCTGGCCGTAGCGTTGCTGGGCGACGAGCGAGGCTGGCCGCGGGACCGAAACCCGGGGCGTGTTCGTTCGCTGAACCATCGCGGTCGTGTACATCACGTTCTCGCCGCCATTCTCCGGACTGGCAATGAACACCTCGGGCAGTTCGGACCCAGGAACGAAGCCCGGCTCCGGCGTGAAACAGGTCACCACCACGGGATCGATGCCGACGCTGCCGGCAAAGGGTTCGGACGAGATCGAAATCGGCGCGATGGCCGGGGCCACGTCGGCGGCCATCAGAGCCCGCGCTTCGAGCGACTCGGCGACGAGCCGGGTGCGGCGTCGGGATCGGGCGGTCGTGCGGTCGTCGGAGGTGAGGCGGGAGGCCATGACACCGTCTCCAGAGGGGGTGGGATCGTAGCGGTTCTGCCGGTTGTATCGACAGAGAAGCTGGCAAACTGGAGGAACTTTTCCGGCGCCTTCCCTAAGCCCCCTGAACGCCCGCAATCTACCAGACCCCATGCATTCTCCGGGAAATGCGTTCAAAACACGTCGTTACAATACAAGCTCGCTTTCAGGTGCCGGACGTCAACGGATTGCTTGTCCGAGCCAGGGAGGCGAGGGGGTCGGCAAACGCTCGAGGAGCCTTGGGCCGCCGCGGCCCACCGCGACGAGACTTTTGCCGCCCCCGAGCCGGCGCGACACGTTGCGCGAAGCTGGGTTCCTGATTTCCACCTGCGTACCGCTCATCATGCATTGGCTTTATCTGGCAATCGCGATCGTGGCCGAGGTGACCGCCACGAGCTTTCTCAAGGCGAGCGAGGGGTTCACGAAACTCTTGCCGAGCCTTGTCGTGATCGTCGGCTACAGCCTCGCCTTCTTCTTCCTGTCGCTCACGCTCAAGGACATCCCCGTCGGGGTCGTCTATGCCATCTGGTCAGGGGCCGGTGTCGCCCTGATCGCCGCCATCGGCTGGCTCTTCCTGGGCCAGAGACTCGACGCCCCGGCGATCATCGGCATGGCGATGATCGTGGCCGGTGTCGTCGTGATGAACCTGTTTTCGAAGGCCGTCGCGCACTGAGATCCCGAGAGTCCAGCATGACCGCATGTATCGCGATCGCCCGATTCAGCCGCCCGGCCATCACGCTGGCTGCCCTTCTCGTCTGGTCGATGCACGCCGCGACGAGCCAGGCCCAGGACCGACCGGTCGCGTTCGTGGGCGGCCGCGTGCTGCCGATCGCGGGCCCGGCCATCGACGAGGGCACCGTGATCGTCGCCGGCGGAAAAATCATCACCGTGGGACCGGCCGACTCGACGGCCGTGCCCGCCGATGCGGAGCGGATCGACACCACGGGAAAGGTCCTGATGCCGGGACTCGTCGATACCCACAGCCATGTCGGGGGCGGCTGGGGAGGCGACGCCTCGGGGCCGATCCAGCCCGACGTGCGGATCCTCGACTCGATCAACGTCCGCGATGCAGGCTTTCGCAAGTGCCAGGCCGGCGGGCTGACCACGCTCAACATCATGCCCGGCTCGGGCCACCTGCTCAGTGGCCAGACGATCTACGCCAAGCTGCGCGAGGCCGCCACGATCGACGACATCCTCTACCGCGACACCGACGGCCGAATCCTCGGCGGCATGAAGATGGCCAACGGCACGAACTCCCAGAAGGAGCCGCCGTTCCCGGGCACGCGGTCGAAGTCGGCCGCGCTGGTGCGACAGAAGTTTCTCAAGGCCCTCGACTACAAGCGGAAGCTCGCGGCCGCGGGCGATGATGCGACCAAGCGGCCAGACCGCGACCTCGAAATGGAGGGGCTGCTCGACGTGCTCGAAGGCCGCGTGATCGTGCACCACCACGCCCACCGGGCCGACGACCTGCTCACGGTGCTGCGGCTCCGCGAGGAATTCGGGTTCAAGGTGGTGCTCCACCATGCGAGCGAGGCCTGGAAGGTCGCCGGCGAGTTGGCGAAGGCGAAGGCCCCCTGCTCCGTGATCGTGGTCGATGCCCCAGGCGGGAAGATCGAGGCCATGGACATGTCGCTGGCGACCGGCGCCGTCCTCGAACAGTCCGGCGTGCCCTGCGCCTTCCACACCGACGACCCGGTCACCGACTCACGGCTCTTCCTCCGGACCGCGGCGCTCGCGGTGCGGGCGGGCATGTCGCGGGAGAAGGCGCTCGAGGCCCTCACGCTCGCCGGCGCGAAGATGCTGGAGCTCGACCGCCGGATCGGCTCGCTCGAGCCGGGCAAGGATGCCGACCTCGTGCTGCTCTCGGGCGATCCGCTGTCGCTTCGCACGAAGGTGCTCGAGACCTGGGTCGAGGGCTGCAAGGTGTTCGACCGCGACGACCCGGACGACCGGCTGTTCGCAGTGGGGGGCTACGGCGCGAGCCGCGATCAGACGGCCCACGCCTGCTGCACCGACGGCCGGATGGCGGAGACCCGCTGATGCACCTGCGATACGTCACTTCTCGACGAGCAATCTTCTCCAGCTGGCTGGGCATCGTCGCCTGCGGCTGGCTGCCGTCCGTCCTCAGCTCGCCGACTCTGGCCGCCGACACACCACCGCTCGCGATCCGCGGCGCCACCGTCTACACACAGGCCGGGCCCGCGATCACCGACGGCGTCGTCCTCATCGAGAACGGAAAGATCAAGGTGGTCGGCCCGGCCGCCGACGTGCCAATCCCGCCGGGCACCACGGTCATCGAGGGGGCGGTCGTCACGCCGGGCCTCATCGATGCCCACACGGTCGTGGGCCTCACCGGCTGGATCAACCAGCCGCAGGATCAGGACCAACTCGACCAGACGGAGCCGATCCAGCCGGAACTCCGGGCGATCGATTCCTACAACCCACGGGAACGGCTCATCGAGTGGGTCCGCGGCTTCGGCATCACGACGCTGCATACCGGCCACGCACCCGGAGCGCTCGTGTCGGGCCAGACAATGGTCGTCAAGACCACGGGCGACTCGGTCGAGGAGGCCGTGCTACGGCCGGCCGCAATGGTGGCCGTGACCCTTGGCGATGACTCCCGCCCCGGTGGCGACGGAGCCGAAAAGAAGTCACCGGGCACCCGCAGCAAGGCCGTGGCCATGCTCCGCGGCGAGCTCGTGAAGGCCCGGGAGTATGCCCGCCGCCGCTCAGCCGGCGACGACGACCAGCCCGACCGCGATCTCCGGCGAGAGGTGTTCGCCGACGTGCTCGCCAAACGGCTGCCGCTGCTCGTCACCGTGAATCGGGCCACCGACATCGACGCCGCCCTGCGGATCGCAGCCGAGTTCGACATTCGCGTCGTGCTCGACTCTGCCGGCGAAGCCTACCTCTGCCTCGACCGAATCAAGGCCGCCGGCGTGCCCGTGATCCTTCATCCGAGCATGCGGCGGGCCGGCATGGGGGAAACCGAAAACATCAGCTTCGAGACGGCCGCAAAGCTCCGCGACTCCGGCATCCCCTTCGCCCTCCAGAGCGGCTACGAGGGCTACGTGCCCAAGACCCGCGTCGCCCTCTTCGAGGCCGCGATCGCCGCCGCCAACGGCCTGACCACCGAGCAGGCCCTCGCCGCCATCACGATCGACGCCGCGAAGATCATCGGCATCGATGACCGCGTGGGCGCCCTGCGGCCGGGCCTCGACGGCGACGTCGCGATCTTCGACGGCGACCCCTTCGAATACACGACCCACTGCACCGGCGTGATCATCGACGGCCGCATCGTGAGCGACGCACCCCGGTAGTGCGCATCCAACTCGAAGAAAGACGGCGCCGGCTCGGGGGCGGCAAAAGTCTCGTCGCGGTGGGCCGCGGCGGCCCAATGCTCCTCGAGCGTTTGCCGACCCCCTCGCCTCCCGTCTCTTGGCTTGGCGGTTCGTCGCTCCAGCCCCACCAGATGACGGACAGGGGGGCTGCCCGTGCCCTCGAGCCGGCGTTGCTGACAAGCGTAGGCATGGATGCCGGAGCGCAGGCAGCATCGAGCGAGCGG
>JBILVW010000227.1:0-5102 GCA_044370205.1 Pirellulales bacterium
AGCGGAAGCGACGGGATCTGCGAACCTTCACCCACTCAATCCCACCCACGATCAAGGAGCACTCGATGATTCCACAGCACGAGCCTCGCGCGAACCGCATCTCGCGGCGTGGATTTTTGGGCCGGACCGCTGCGGTCGGCGCCGCGTCAGTGGCCCCCACGATCATTCCGTCGTCGGCCCTCGGCCTCGATGGGGCGGTGCCGCCGAGCGAGCGGGTGGTCGTCGGCGGCATCGGGATCGGCAACCGCGGCACTTACGACCTGAGTTGCTTCCTGCAGCAGCCCGACGTGCAGTTCGCCGCGATCTGCGACGTGAAGGAGGGCCGCCGGCTGGCCGTGAAGAAGACGGCCGACGAGCACCACGGCAATCAGAACTGCGAGATGTATGGCGACTTCCGTCAGCTGCTCGACCGCAGCGACATCGACGCCGTGTTGATCGCCACCGGCCCCAACTGGCACGGCCTCATGGCGATGCTCGCGGCCAAGGCGGGCAAGGACATCTACTGCGAGAAGCCCTGCACGAAGAACATCGCCGAGACGCTCGTCCACCGCGACACGATGCGACGGTGCGGCACCGTGTTTCAGGCGGGCACGCAGCGGCGGAACCTGCCGCATTTCGCGTTTGCCTGCGAGTTGGCCCGCACCGGCCGGCTCGGCAAGGTGAAGCGGGTCTACGCCCATCCGGCCGGCATGCGAGCCATGACGAGCGGCTGGCTGCCCGAGGAGCCGCTGCCCGACCCCAAGAAAGATGATTGGGATCTCTATCTCGGCCCGGCGGCCTGGCGTCCCTTCAACCCGCAAACGTTCAAGGACGGCTTCAACTTCGAAAAGGGGGGCGGGCTGGTCGGCGGCGGCGTGCTGGAGTGGGGCTCGCACTGCGTCGATCTCTGCCAGTGGGCGGTGAACGACCGGCCGCCGCCGGTGACGTACAACCCGCCCAAGGACGGCGAACTCGTGGCCCGCTACGACGACGGCGTGGAACTCATCTTCCGCGAGAAGGGCTGGATTCCACTCGGGTCGTGCCCCGTGCGGTTCGAGGGGGAGACGGGCTGGGTCGAGGCCGGCGACTCGGGCAAGCTCGTGCTCAGCTCGCCCGAGCTGCTCGCGGGCCGCACGGTGGAGGAGATCGGCGGCTATCCGGCCACGTTCCATGTCCGCGACTTCCTCGATTGCGTAAAGACGCGAGGCAAGCCGAAGGGCAATGCCGATGCGGCTTGCAACGCCCATCTGGCCTGCCATGCCTCCAACATCGCGATCTATTTGGGCCGCCCGGTCACGCTCGATTTGGCGACCTATCGGTTCGTGAACGACGACTCGGCCAACCGGCTGCGGTCCGAATCCCTCCGCGAACCCTGGCGTCTGTAATCGTTCTTCGGGTGCCGACCGATATGACGCTTCCAACTCGGTGGATTTCCCGGCTTGCGTGGCCGGACCTTACGGTCCGGCATCCCCCGGCTTGCGCCTGGGGGCTTCCTTGGCGTTTCTCATCCAAGCCCCCATGCGCAAGCAGGGGGATCATACGGCTGGCCTCACCCATAACCTCTCTCTCGGAGTTCGAGCGATGCCCATGCAGCGACACCTGACCGCGGCGGCGGCCGTGGTTCTTCTTCTGGCCGCGTCGCGGAGCATCTCCGCGCAGCCGCCGGCCACGCCGAACGAGCCGGCGTTGCTCGCCGTGCTGCGGTCCGACGCCCCTGAGGCGGAGAAGGCGATCACCTGCAAGCATCTCGCCGTCTACGGCTCCGCGGCGGCGGTGCCCGATCTCGCACCGCTCCTCGCGAATGAACGGCTCGCGTCATGGGCGCGGATCGCACTCGAGGCGATTCCGGGCGCGGAATCGGATGCGGCCCTCCGCAAGGCGGCCGAGACGCTCACCGGAAAGTTGCGGATCGGGGCGATCAACTCACTCGGCGTGCGGCGGGATGCCGGGGCGGTGCCCATGCTCTCGGGTCTGCTCAAGGATGCCGATGCCGAAGTGGCGGCGGCAGCCGCGGCGGCGCTCGGATCGATCGGCACTCCGGAGGCGGGCACGCAACTGGCCGGCGCGCTGGCCGCGAGCCAGCCGGGTCCGCAGCGGGATGCAGTGGCCCAGGCCTGCGTTGTCTGCGCCGAGCGGCTGCATGCCGCAGGCAAGGTGGCCGAGTCGCTGGCCATCTATGACGCCGTCCGCATGGCCGACGTGTCGGAGCAGCGGCGGGCGGAGGCGATTCGCGGGGCAATTCTCGTGCGGGGCGGCGACGGGATTCCGCTGTTGGTCGAGACGCTGCGGTCGCCGGTGCAGCGCATTGCCAACATGGGCCTCTTTACGGCGCGTGAGCTGGGTCGTGGCGACCGGCCCGACGCGACCGTCGCCGAGAAGGTCGATCGGGCGCTCAGCGACGAGGTGGCGGCCGGCAAGACCGGCGGGCCGGCGGCCGACCGGGCCGTGCTGGTAATCGACGTGCTCGCCGAGCGGAACGCGGGTCGGGGCGACGCCACCGTGCAGAAGGCGCTGCTCGAGGCCGCAGCCGCGGGTCCGAAGCCCGTCCGGCTCGCCGCGGTGACGGCGGTCGGCAAAACCGGGAATGCGTCGGTCGTGGGGCCGCTGCTCGAGATCGCGAAGGACCCCGATGCGGGCTTCGCGGTCGCGGCCCGCCAGGCGATTGCCACGTTGCCCGGGGCAGACGTCGATGCCGACATCAAGCGGCGGCTCACCGCGGCCGACACGAAGCTCCTGCCGGTGCTCGTGGGCGTGGTGGCCGATCGGCGGATCGCGGCCGTGCCGGAGATCCTCGGCCTCGTGGCAAGTCCCGATCCGGTGGTCCGCGGGGTGGCCTACGAGGCGCTCGGCAACGTGGTCGATCTCGGCAATCTTGGTGTGCTCGTCGAGCAGGCGGTAAAGCCGCGTGATCCTGCCGATGCCGAGGTCGCACGAAAGGCGCTCAAGCAGGCGGCGATCCGCATGGCCGACCGCGATGCCTGCGCCGACAAGCTCGCCGCAGCGGTGGCCACGGCGCCGGCCGACGTGAAGATCATGCTGCTCGACACCCTCGGCGAAGTGGGGGGCACGCGGGCACTGGCCGCGGTGGCCGCGGCCGGAAAGTCGAAGGACGAAGCCCTCGAAGACGCGGCCACGCGGCTGCTCGGAAAATGGATGACGGCCGACGCGGCGCCGGTGCTCCTTGAGCTTGCCACGCCGTCCACCGGCTGCAAGTTTCAGACCCGGGCCCTCCGCGGCTACCTGCGGATCGCCCGGCAGTTCGCACTGCCCGACGCGGAGCGGGCGGAGATGTGCCGCCGGGCCCTGGCCGTTGCCGCTGACGAGGTCGATCAGACGGCGATCCTCGACATCCTCGCCCGCTATCCGACGGTGGCGGGGCTTGCGGTCGCCGGTGAAGTGGCTGCCAAGCCGGGCCTCGCCGAGAAGGCGGACGCCACGATCGCGGCGATCACGGCGAAGCTGCCCTGGGTGACGATCGAGGGGGGCGAGGGCCCGGGCAAGGGCAAACACGTGGTGCTCATCAGCGGCGACGAGGAGTATCGCAGCGAGGAGGCGCTGACGCAGCTCGCGAAGATTTTGGCCAAGCACCACGGCTTCACGTGCACGGTGCTCTACGCGATCGATCCCAAGACCGGCGAGATCAGTCCCACCACGCTGACCAACATCCCGGGCCTCGAGGCCCTGCGAAAGGCCGATCTGCTGGTCATCGCCACGCGGTTTCGCAACCTGCCCGACGAGCAGATGAAGGAGATCGACGACTATCTACGGGCGGGCAAGCCGGTGATCGGCATGCGGACGGCGACACACGCCTTCAACATCCCGGCCGATCGGAAGTATGCCCACTACGGCTGGCAGTCGAAGCTCGAACGGATGCGGGAAGGATTCGGGCGGCACGTGCTCGGGGAAACCTGGATCAGCCATCATGGCCACCACGGCCACGAGAGCACGAAGGGCCTGATCGCCCCCGGCGCCAAGGACCACCCGATCATCCGCGGCATCGCCGACGGCGACATCTGGGGGCCGACCGACGTGTATGGCGTGCGGCTGCCGCTGCCGGGCGACTCGGTGCCGCTCGTGGTTGGGCAGGTGCTCGAGGGCATGAAGCCCGATTCCCCGGTCGTGACGGGCGCGGACGCCAAGAAGAACGAGCCGATGATGCCGGTGGCCTGGACGAAGACGTATGCGGTCGAGGGGGGGCCGAAGGGCCGCGTGTTCACGACGACGATGGGGTCATCGACCGATCTCGCGTCGGAGGGCATGCGGCGGCTACTCGTGAACGGCTGCTACTGGGCGACCGGGCTCGAGACCGCGATCCCGGCGAAGTCGGTGGTCGAGATCGTGGGCACCTTCGAGCCGACGCCGTTCGGCTTCGGCAAGGCCAAGCCCGGCCTCAAGCCGGCGGCCCTGAAGTAGCCGACGGTGGTGTGCAGACTGCCAGTCTGCACCTACGGGGCGGGTGGAGGCGTAGAATGCTTCCACGCCACGATCTCTCGAGGAGATTTCCCATGCTCGCCCCCGCACCCCGCGATCCCGCCGCCGAACGGCTCACCGAGGCGGCCCGGTTTCACGACTACCGCTACGCGTCGAATCCGATCGCCGACGGCACGCTGCCAAAGATTCCCGGCGCCCGGTTCGCCGCAGCCCTCCACGAACAGGGCATCACCCGCACGATCCCGCTCGACATCAGTAGTGTGCTCGCCTGCCCCGGGCCGGCCACCACACCCGGCCTGTGTGCCAACTTCGTGCACGTGTGCGACGGCGACGCCCTGATCACCGATGCCAACGCCACGAGCCAGCTGTTCTTCGTGATGCGGGGCGCGGGGAGCACGCGGATAGAAGGCCAGGCCGACTTCGAGTGGCAGGCCGGCGATCTCTTCACGCTGCCGGCCCAGAGCCGGGCCCTCCATTCAGCCACGGCCGACGCGGCCCTCTACTGGGTGCATGACGAACCGCTGCTCCGGTATCTCGGCGCGACGGCCACGCAGCGGCAGTTTCCACCCACGCTCTTCAAGCGGGAGGAGATCCACAAGGCGCTCGAGGTCGTGATTCACGATCCGTCGAGCGCGACGGCCAACCGGGTGAGCATCCTGCTCGGCAGCCGCGTGTTTCCGCAGACGATGACG
>JBILVW010000014.1:0-17375 GCA_044370205.1 Pirellulales bacterium
GCACCGCTCCCTCGTAGCCGGGTGGCACGAGCAGAAACGTTCCCCCCTTGCCGGCGTCGGGACCCGGCAGGCCGACGTCCCCGAAGAACCTGCCGCCATCGACCGGGATCGGCCGCTGCCAGGCATCGAGGAGGATGCCCTGCAGGCTCGGCGGAGCCTCGAACACCAGCGGGCCATCCTTGCCGAGGTCCACGTAGCCCATGGCATAGATGACATCTGAGTTGGGGGTCGTCACCAGCGTCTTGGCGTCGAGGCGCCGCTTCCAGACCGGCAGGACGTCGTAGCCGGCGCCGAAAACCTTTTCCGAGCCGACCTTCATGCCGAGCGTGTTGATCAGCGGCAGGGCCCAGAGATAGGCCTGCGTCGCCCGCTGAAACAGCAGTTCATCACGCAGCGTGTGCGCCGTCTCCGGCGTGGGCCGGTTTTCCGAGAAGGGAAGGCTGCTCAAGGCCTCGAAGCGGGGGAGTTCCGCGGAGCCCGCGACGCCGTGCATGAGCACGGCAGAGACCACGGCCAAGGTGAGCACATGACCGCGTTTGTTTCTCATCACTACCTCCAGGGGATCATCAAGATAGCCCTGTCGATAGCATTTACGCGAGCGTCGAGATGACGATCAAGGCGCGGAGCGCGTAGCCCCGGCCGGCGAACGCCACCCCTACGGCTACGGCAAGACCGAGGCGAAGACTGCGTGTTCCTCGGCCGGCACCGCGACCGGATGCTCCTCGTGGAAATCGCTCGGGTGCTCGTCGCCCCGGTCGCCGTAAAGATCCTGCATCCCGGCCACCGCCGCCAGATACTCGTTGAAATGCGCGTCCATGCTGCAACCCTCCGTGGTTGGGGAAGTGTATGCCTGATACGGACGCAGATGAGTGGGGGTTCGGTCCTGCGTACCTTGCGCCGCTTGCCACCCCGATGCCGCCGGGGCTAAGTTCCCGGAAAACGAGAGCACTCATGAGACATATCGATCTCTCCGCCCACGGCATCACCGTCGGCGACGTGCGGCGGAACCTTCCACCCGCCCAACTCTACGCCGAGGCCATCCGCGGGGAACCCGACTGCGCCTTGGCCGACTCCGGCGCGCTCATCGCCTACTCTGGCTCGAAGACGGGCCGCTCCCCGAAGGACAAGCGGATCGTGCGGCACCCCGCCTCCGAGGCCGACGTCTGGTGGGGCAGCGTGAACGTGCCGATCGACGCGGAGACCTTTCAGATCAACCTCGAGCGGGCGAAGGACTATCTCAACACCCGCTCGCGGCTCTACTGCGTGGACGCCTTCGCAGGCTGGGATCCCGAGAACCGGCTCAAGGTACGGGTGATTTGCTCGCGGCCCTACCACGCCCTGTTCATGCACACGATGCTCATCCGGCCCACGCGTGAGGAACTGGCCGACTACGGCGAACCCGACGCCGTGATCTACAACGCCGGCCGCTTCCCCGCCAACCGGCACACGCCGGGGATGACCTCGAAGACGAGCATCGACCTGTCACTCGAGTCGAAGGAGATGGTGATCCTCGGGACGGAATACGCCGGCGAGATGAAGAAGGGCGTGTTCACGCTGCTCAATTACTTTGCGCCCAAGCGGGACATCCTCTCGATGCACTGCTCTGCCACCGCCGATCGTGAGACGGGCAGCTCGTCGCTCCTCTTCGGCCTCTCCGGCACCGGGAAAACGACCCTCTCGGCCGATCCCAAGCGGATGCTGATCGGCGACGACGAGCACTGCTGGTCCGATACCGGGATCTTCAATATCGAAGGGGGCTGTTATGCCAAGGCGATCGACCTGGCCCCCGAAACCGAGCCTGAAATCTTCCAGGCCCTGCGGTTCGGCGCGGTGCTCGAAAACGTCGTCTACGACGAGGACTCGCACCACGTCGACTTCCACGACACGAGCATCACCCAGAACACCCGTGGGGCCTACCCGATCGACTTCATCCGCAACGCGAAGATTCCATGCGTGGCCGGTCACCCGACCGACGTGATCTTCCTCACCTGCGACGCCTTCGGCATCCTGCCGCCGGTGAGCCGGCTCTCGCCCGCCCAGGCGATGTACCACTTCATCAGCGGCTACACCGCCAAAGTCGCCGGCACGGAGATGGGTGTGACCGAGCCGCAGGCCACGTTCTCCCCCTGCTTCGGCGGCCCGTTCCTCGTCTGGCATCCCATGAAATACGCCGGCCTGCTCGCGGGGAAGATCACGCGACACAAAGCCAACGTCTGGCTCGTGAACACCGGCTGGAGCGGTGGCTCCTACGGCCTGGGCAAGCGGATGAAACTCTCGCTCACCCGGGCCATCATCGACGCCATCCACGCGGGCGTCCTGCGGACCGCACCCACGACGCCCGATCCGGTGTTCGGCATCGGCGTGGTCACCGGATGCCCTGGCGTGCCCGCCGACGTGCTGGTGCCGAGAAAGACGTGGCTCGACGGGGCCGCCTACGACGCGACCGCCGCGAAGCTGGCCGGGCTCTTCAACGACAACTTCCACCAGTATCGCGACCAGGTCGCCCCCGACGTCGCCGCCGCCGGTCCCCGCGGGTAAAGCCCCGCAGCTTCCCCTGACGACCCGGCTTCACGGCGTTCGCGGGTCGACTTGCGACTGAACTTGCGGCCGCGCCGACTCCGCTGATAGTTCCCCAGTCGGATTCCATCGACCTGCTTTGCCGCCGGGGCCATTCCATGCGCCGCTCCATCCTCGTTACCGGTTCCTCGGGCCTGATCGGCAGCGAGGTGGCCCGCCACTTCGACCGCCGCGGCTGGGCGGTGCACGGCGTCGACAACAACCAGAGGGCCGTCTTCTTCGGCCCCGCCGGCGACACCCGCTGGAATCAGGAGCGGCTGGTGACGTCCCTGCGTTCGTTCACCCATCACGAACTCGACATCCGCGACCGCGCCGGAGTGCTGCGGCTGCTCGCGGCCGTGCGGCCGGCGGCGATCGTGCACGCGGCCGCCCAACCTTCGCACGACCGGGCCGCGGCGATCCCCTTCGATGACTTCGACACCAACGCCGTCGGCACGCTCAACCTGCTGGAGGCCGCGCGGCAGGCCGTTCCCGAGGCGCCATTCGTGCACATGAGCACCAACAAGGTCTACGGCGATGCGCCCAACGAGATTGCCCGCCGTGAGCTGCCGACCCGCTGGGACTTCGCCGACCCCGCCTATGAACACGGCATCCCCGAGACCTTCCGCATCGACGCCAGCAAGCACTCGCTCTTCGGCGCCTCGAAGGTGGCGGCCGACGTGATCGTGCAGGAATACGGACGCTATTTCGGGATGCCCACCTGCTGCCTGCGGGGCGGCTGCCTCACGGGGCCCGCCCATTCAGGCGTGGAGCTGCACGGCTTCCTGAGCTACCTCGTGAAGTGCAACCTTGAAGGTCGCGAATACCGCGTCTTCGGCTACGGCGGCAAGCAGGTTCGCGACAACATTCATGCCGAGGACGTGGCCGCATTCATCGAGCGGTTCATCGAGGCCCCACGGCCGGCCGCCGTCTACAACATCGGCGGCGGCAATGCCAACAGTTGCTCGATCCTCGAGGCCTTCGCCGCTGTGGAGGCCCGCAGCGGCCGGCCGATGCGCTGGACGTACGACGAGCAGCCGCGGATCGGCGACCACGTCTGCTACTACTCCGACCTGCGGCGGATCGAGCATGACTACCCGGGCTGGACGCCCCGCATCGGTCTCGGCGAGACGTTCGATCAGATCGTCGATGCCTGGCAGCGGCGACAGTCGGGGGAAGCCAGCAGGAGCGCGGCCTGATGCACCTCGTCGTGACCGGCGGCTGCGGGTTCGTCGGCGCGGCGCTCGCCCGGCGACTCGCCGAGCAATTGCCCGGCACCCGAGTGACCGTGTTCGACAACTTCAGGCGTGCAGGCTCCGAGCTCAACCGGGCCGCCCTGCGGCCTTTCGGGATCGACGTCGTCCATGGCGACGCCCGCTGCCGGTCCGACGTCGACGCTTTGCCGGCGTGCGACTGGCTCATCGACGCGGCGGCGGAGCCGAGCGTACTCGCAGGCACCGGTGCGTCCGGGGGCACCAGCACGCGGCAGCTCGTGGAGCACAACCTCTGGGGAACCGTGAACCTGCTCGAGGCGGCGGCCGTCCGGCGGGCCGGCTTCGTGATGCTGAGCACGAGCCGGGTGTATGCCATCGAGGCCCTCACGAGCCTGCCGCTCGTCGAGGCCGGGGCCGCCTACCGTCTCGACGCCTCCCGCGACCTGCCTGCCGGCGCGGGACCGGACGGCATCGGCGAGGCGTTCACGACCCGCGGGCCCGTGTCGCTCTATGGCGCGACGAAACTCGCCTCGGAGGCGCTCGCGATCGAGTATGCCACCCAGACGGGCACACCACTGTTCATCAACCGCTGCGGCGTGATGGCCGGAGCCGGACAGTTCGGACGGGCAGACCAGGGCATCTTCTCGTGGTGGATCCATTCGTGGGCGGCTCGCCGGCCGCTGCGATACATCGGCTTCGGCGGCCGTGGCCTGCAGGTCCGCGACTGCCTCCATCCCGACGACCTCGCCCGGCTCGTCCTGCGGCAGATCACAAGCACCGCGACCGGCCCGCAGCCGATCGTGAACGTATCGGGAGGCCAGGAGTCGGCCACGTCCCTCGCCGAACTCTCCGCCTGGTGCACCGCCCGGTTCGGAGCCCATACCGTCGCGGCGGACCATGCGCCGCGGCCTAACGACATTCCCTGGCTCGTCCTCGACCATGCTGCCGCCTCGCAAGCGTATGGCTGGCGACCCGAACGGGATCGTTTCACCATCTTTGAGGAGATCGCCGCCCATGCCGAAGCCAACCCCGACTGGCTCGACCGCGTCGCTCACTGAAGCCGCGGCCGTGGTGACGCTCGCGACCCCGCCCCTGAAACGCCTCGCCGTCGTCATCCCGGCTCGCGACGAGGCCGGCTGCATCGCGTCGACCGTCGAACATCTGCACCTCGAGCTGCGGCTCGCCGGCATCGATCACGAGATCATTGTGGTGGACGACGGCAGCACCGACGCCACATGGGAGATTCTGCAGGAGGTGGCGGGCCGCATCCCGGCCCTCGCTCCGGTCCGCAACGAGGGGCTTCACGGCTTCGGCCGGGCGATCCAACGCGGGCTCGACGCCATGACGGCCGATGCCGTCGTGATCATGATGGCCGACGAGAGCGATGACTGCCGCGACGTCGTGCGGTATTGGCGGAAGCTCCAGGAGGGGCACGACTGCGTGTTCGGGAGCCGGTTCGTGAAGGGGGGCGGCGTGATCGACTACCCGCGGCTGAAGTACGTGCTCAACCGCTGGGCGAACCTCTTCATCCGGATCGTGTTCGGCATCGGGCTCAACGACACGACCAACGCCTTCAAGGCCTATCGCCGCGAGGTCATCGAGGGCTGCCGGCCGTTCCTCGCCCCGCACTTCAACCTCACGGTGGAGCTGCCGCTCAAGGCGATCGTGCGGGGCTACTCGTGGACCACGATGCCGATCACCTGGAGAAATCGCCGCACGGGAGTGGCGAAGCTCAAGATCGGGGAGATGGGGAGCCGCTATTTTTTTATCGTGGCCTACGTCTGGCTGGAAAAATACTTCAGCCGCGGCGATTATCGGCGGCAGCCGGCCACGACCGCCGCGGCCGGCACATCGCGGCAGCAGGCCGCCTGACCCACAGCCTGCTAGACCAAGCCGCGGCGCACCGCCCACACGGCCGCCTGGGTGCGGTCGGCCACGGCGAGTTTGCGGAGGATATTCTGCACGTGCTCCTTCACGGTCTCGATGCTAATCATCAGCGACTGGGCGATTTCCTTGTTGGCAAGCCCCAAGGCCATGTGCCGCAGCACCTGCGTTTCCCGCTGCGTCAGCGGAATGTCGGCCTCGGGACCGTGCATCTGATTCGCCATCGTCGTCGCCACACGGCGGAGCTCGCCCGCCCGCATGGGTGGCTCGCCGGCAGCGGCGCCCGTGATCGCATTGATCAATTCGCTCCGGCTACAGCCCTTGAGCACGTAGTCATGGGCACCGGCAGCGACCGCCCGGGCCACATATGTCGGATTTTCGAACGTGGAAAGCATCACGCACTTCACGGTCGGCGCGTCGGCCCTGATCTTCTCGAGCGCATCAAGGCCGTCTTTCCCCGGCATGCGGACGTCCAGCAGCGCCACGTCGGGCTTCATCCGCTTTGCGATCCTGATCGCCTCGTCACCGTTCGATGCCTGGGCGACGATATCGAGTCCGGAGCCCGCGAGAAGGCTCACCAAGCCCCGTCGGACCACCTCATGGTCGTCGGCTATCAGCAGTCGTATTGCCATTCAATCCACGCGTTGTTGAATCCGTGCCTCGGGCCGCCTGAGGCCGATTGCGGTGGGCAAGCCCGAGCCATCTCGCCCTAACGCCACGAATGTATGAGGCTTCGCCCGGCGCGGCAAACGCAATGCGGGCGGCCGCGACACAACGCCTCAGCGGCCATGTCGGAGGCCTGAGAGAACGACGCATCTTGCCCAGTCCATTTGGGGTACGCCCTTCCGTCGGCGCACGCCGGACTGAACTTGCGATTCACCGCAGTACGCTGATAGTTCCTCGCTTATCGGCGAAAATTCGTCAGCCGCAGCGATTATCGGCGGCCGCAGGCCGCCCGACCCCCGGAGTCCCACCATGCCCACCGACGAAATTCCGCTCGAACTCGAGGTCGAAGACGTGCAGGCCATGCGTGCGGCCGGCACGCCGTTCCTCCTGCTCGATTGCCGCGAGCCCGACGAACATGCCACGGCGAGCCTGCCGGGGTCGCTGCTGATCCCGATGCGCGAGATCCCGGAGCGGCTCTCCGTACTCGAGCCCCATCGCGACGGCCGGATCGTCATCCACTGCCACCACGGTGGCCGCAGCCTGCGGGTGACACAGTTTCTCCGCCAGCGCGGCTTCGCGCAGGCGCAGAACATGGCCGGCGGCATCGACGCCTGGTCGCTGCGCATCGATCCCGCCATACCCCGCTACTGACGCGACTCTCGCGCGCTCCGGCAGCGTCAGGCTACACTCGGGCTCGTCACGATTGTTCCCTCCGTGAGGCCGCCCGATGTCCTTCTGTGACGACTCGTTCCTGCTCTCGAATGACGTGGCCGCCGATCTCTACCACCGCGTGGCCGCGGTGCAGCCGATCGTCGATTACCACTGCCATCTCAGCCCGCGCGACATCGCCGAAGACCGCCGCTTCGAG
Source organism: Pirellulales bacterium (assembly GCA_044370205.1). Classification (GTDB taxonomy): domain Bacteria; phylum Planctomycetota; class Planctomycetia; order Pirellulales; family UBA1268; genus QWPN01. The sequence continues at coordinate 7,189 of JBILVW010000014.1, forward strand.
AACCTGCACGCCGTGTGGCTCGAAGGCGACCACTACAAGTGGCGGGCGATGCGAGCCGACGGCGTCGCGGAGGAACTGATCACGGGTGCGGCCGCGTCCCGCGAAAAGTTCATGGCCTGGGCGGCCACGGTGCCCCATACGCTCCGCAATCCGCTCTTCCACTGGACGCACCTCGAGCTGCGGCGGCACTTCGGCATCGACGAGCTGCTCGAGCCTGCGTCGGCAGGGCGAATCTGGGACGAAGCCAATCGGCAGCTTGCCACCGACGACCTCACCGCCCGCGGCATCCTGACTCGCATGCAGGTGGAGGTGGTGGGCACGACCGACGATCCGGCCGACAGCCTCGAGTGGCACGAGACGATCGCCCGCGCGGGCTTCCGGACCCGCGTGGTGCCCACGTTCCGCCCCGACGCGGCGCTGAAGGTGCATCTGCCCGACGTGCTCGGCCGCTGGGTGCGGCGGCTTTCCGACGCGGCCGGCGTCGGTGCCGACACGCTCGCCGGGCTCCGGGCGGCCCTTGAACGGCGGCACGACGCCTTCGCGGCCGCAGGCTGCCGGGCCACCGACCACGGCATCGAATACCTCGCCGACACCGACTGCTCCGAAGCGGAGGCACGCACGATCTGGGAGCGGGCGGTCGCCGGCACGGCGGCGACCCACGCTGAGGCGGAGCGGTTCACCGTCTGGCTCATGAGATTCGTGGCCCGGCTCAACCATGCCAAGGGCTGGGTGACGCAGCTGCACCTCGGTCCCTTCCGCGACCCCAACCCCTTGCTCGCGGCGCGGCTCGGGGCCGACGCCGGGTGCGACACGATCGGCGACGCCCGGCAAGGTCCGGGGCTCGTGCGGTTCCTGGGCGATCTGGCCCGCGACAACTGCCTCGGCCGCACGATCCTCTACAACATTAACCCCGCCGACAACGCCCTCTTCGCCGCGCTGCCGGGTTCGTTTCAGGATGGTGCCATCCCGGGGAAGATCCAGTGGGGCAGCGGCTGGTGGTTCATGGATCAGGAGCGGGGCATGCGCGAGCAGATGAACATGCTCTCCGACCTGGGGCTGCTCTCCCGGTTCGTCGGGATGGTGACCGACTCGCGATCGTTCCTCTCGTATCCGCGGCACGAATACTTCCGCCGGATTCTCTGCGACCTCCTGGGTGCCGACGTGGCGACGGGCCGGCTTCCCGACCGCCGCGACTGGCTCGACCGGCTCGTGGCCGACGTGTGCGCGGCGAACGCCCGCAGCCTGTTCGGCTTCCCTGTTCCGACGTGATGGCACCCCGTCGTGCCCAACGCGGCGAGCACGACGTCAGGCGAGGCGGCATCGAGAGAGCGAAGCCCATGATGGACGTAGCGAGCGTCCGGCGACGGGGCATGGGCAGCCACGAACTGGATGCACCCACGAGTTACGCGGATCGGAGGTTGGCTAAATTGTAGGCATGGTGATTTCTCCCCGAGGCAGTTCAGTGGTTCGACGGCTCGTCATGTCCGTCGTGGGGCTCGTGCTGGTGGCCGTGCTGGCCAACGTCATTTTTGCTGCCTGGCTGGCGGCTCGACAGGCGACAACCCGGGCCACGACGAGTCGCGACCAGGTGTCCGCCGCCCTCGAATCCTCCCGGGTGATGCTGTCTCAGCCGATCCTCGACACCCTCCACCAGCTCACTGGCAGCCACTTCGTGGTCTGGGATCCGGTCGGCCACGTGAGCAGCCTGACGACGTTGCCGGCTGAGCTGCTCGACGCGCAGGCTGCCGCCTCACTCGCCGACTCGGTCGGCGACGTGACCGTGCTCGACAGCACTCGCTATCGGATCGGCCGCGTGCGGAGCGCCGGCGTGCGGCCCGAGACGGTGCTCGTCCTCACGCCGGAGCCGTCGCTCATCCGCGCCACGCTCGAGGCGGTCTGGCCGCTGCTCGCCGTGGCCGCCGCGACACTCGTCGTATTCGTGCCGCTGGGACTCGCCGCGGTCCGCAGGTCGCTCGTCGCGGGCGAACGGCAGCGGCTCCTCGGCCAGCTCGCCGCGGGCTTCGCCCACGAGCTGCGGAACGCCATCACGGGCGCCCGGCTCGCGATCGACCTGCATCGCCGCCGCTGCAACACGCCGGGCTCCCTGAAGACGCCCCGCGACGACAGCCTCACCGTCGCGATCCGTCAGCTCGACATCGTGGAGGAGGAGGTTCGCGGACTGCTCGCCCTCGGCCGTTTGCCGCAGACGACACCTGTGCCAACCGACCTCGATCAACTTCTCGACGAGGTCTGCGAGCTGACCGCGGCCCGCTGCGACCATGCAGGCGTCGGGCTGGAACGCGGGCCATCCAGCGGCCTTTCGCTCCCGTCCCGCCGGGAATCACTCCGCGCGGCGCTGGTCAACCTCACGCTCAACGCCATCGATGCCGCGGGTCGCGACGGGACGGTGCGGCTGGCGATCAACGAGGACGACGGGCACGTGCACCTCGTCGTCGAGGACACCGGCCCGGGCCCGCCGCCGGCGCTCGCCGCCACGCTGCACGAACCGTTTGTGACGGGCAAGCCGGAGGGGGTTGGGCTCGGGCTCGCGGTCGCGAATGCCGTGGCCGAGGAGCATGGCGGTACGCTCTCCTGGACCCGCGACTCAGGCCGCACCCGGTTTGCGATTCGGATCCCATCGCAGACACTGGGGCGTCAACCGTGAGCCGCCCCCCTTTGCCATGAGCCGAATCCTCATCATCGACGACGAACAGGCGATCGGCTGGAGCCTGCGCGAGCTGCTCGGTGACGACGGACACACTGTCGAGATCGCGGCCGACATCGACGCGGCCGTGGAGGCCTGCCGTCGGTTTCGCCCGGAAGCCATCCTGCTCGACGTGCGGCTGGGCAAACGGGACGGCCTGGCCGCGCTGCCCGATCTCCGGGCGATCGTCGGTGACGTGCCCGTGGTGGTGATGACCGCGTTCGGCGATCTCGATACGGCGGTCCGGGCGGTGCAGGCCGGCGCGGTCGACTATTTGCTCAAGCCTTTCGACCTCGAGAAAGTATCGCTGGTGGTGGCCCGGATGCTCGCCGACCGAATGACGCCGGCTCCCGCCGCCGACGAACCCGCGGCCGCCGTGACGCCGGGTCGGATCGTCGGCTCGTCGCCGCCGATGCAGGAGGTCTTCAAGCAAATCGCGCTCGTCGCCGCCACCGATCTGCCGGTGCTCATCACCGGCGACACCGGCACGGGGAAGGAACTCGCGGCCCGCGCGATCCATGCCCACGGCCCGCGACGCGGCGGGCCGTTCGTGGTCACGAACCTCGCGTCGCTCGCGCCGGGCGTGGTGGAAAGCGAGCTCTTCGGCCACGTCCGCGGCGCCTTCACGGGGGCCGCCGCTGACCGGCCCGGGCTCTTCGACATGGCGACGGGGGGAACGCTCGTCCTCGACGAGATCGGCGAGACGCCAGCCGACGTGCAGACCAAGCTCCTGCGGGTGCTCGAGACACACGAGGTGACGCCCGTCGGCTCGACCTCGAGCCACCCAGTAGACGTCCGTGTGATCGCGGCCACCAACCGCGATCTCGCGGCGGCCTGCGCAGCCGGCTCGTTTCGCACCGACCTCCATCATCGGCTCCGCGGCTTTCCGATCGCGATGCCTTCGCTCGCTGAGCGAATCTCCGATATCGAGCCGCTGGCCCGCCACTTCCTGGCCGCATTCGTCGCGCGGCAGGGTGGCACGCCCCGCAGCGAACTCCTGTCGTCCGAGTTCCTCGACGCCGTCGCGAAGCGGCCGTGGCCGGGCAACGTCCGTGAACTGAGACACGCCGTCGAATACTCGGCCGTTCAGGCACGGAGCGGTGTGCTGCGGCCTGAACATCTGCCGGCACCAGCGACCACTGCAGGGCCGACGAGCGGCACGGCCATCGACGTGACCGCCGCAGCGGTCGCCGCGACCATCAAGGCCTGGTCGGCCGCCGCCCGCCTCGCGTTCGGCGACCTGCCCGAGCCCGACCTCCACCGCCGCGCCGTGGACCTGCTCGACGCCACGCTGCTTCGCGAAACCATCGCCCACTGCGGCGGCAACCGCACGGCCGCGGCAAAGCTCCTCGGCCTCGACCGGGCCACGCTCCGCTCCCGCCTGCGGCTCCTCGGCCTCGACGAGTGACCGCGGAGGCGGTGAACGGCGCCCCGCGCCGGCGAAACCTTCACCATGCCGGGCATTGCGCTCTCGGCGAATTCTGACGCTCGGGAGGACACGCGGGGTTCGAGGCCAACTCCGCCCCAGCTCGGCACGCCATGTGCTGTGAATGTCCGCTCCCGGAGATTCACCATGTCCATCCGCCTCACGCTCGTGATCCGTCGTGCCTTCACCCTCGTAGAACTCCTGGTCGTGATCGCGATCATCGGCACGCTCGTCGGGCTGCTCCTGCCCGCCGTGCAGAGCGCCCGCGAGGCGGCCCGGCGGACCAGCTGCCAGAGCAACATCCGTCAGCTCGCACTGGCCGTGCACAATTACGAATCGGCTCGACGCTTCTTTCCGCCGAGCATGATCCACACGCCGGGCACGACGTTCACATCGAACAACGGATCCTGGTCGATCCACGGCCGCGTCCTGCCCTACATCGAAGAGACCGCCATGGCGGTGAAAGTCAACCTCGAGCAGGCCTGGGACGATGGCCGTACTACGGGCACGCCTGATCCGACCAAGAATTGGGCCATTGTTCGAGACGTGAAGATCTCGGTGTTCACCTGCCCGAGCGAGAAGAACCAGATGGTCCGCACCTGGACCTCGGGCGGCGTCACGGTGCCGTACGTCTACCCGTTCAACTACGGTTTCAATTTCGGCACGTGGTTCGTCTACGACCCGGCCACCGGCGGCGGAGGCAACGGGTCGTTCCACCCCAACTCGAAGTTCAAGGCCGGCACGTTCAGTGACGGGCTGAGCAAAACGCTCTGCATATCGGAGGTGAAGTCCTTCACGCCGTACGTGCGCAACACGTCAGACCCGGGCTCGACCTATCCTCCCTCCACGCCCCCCGATTCGCCGGCGCAGGTGGCCGCGCTCGCCGGCGGCAGCCCGTCGGATCCGAAACTCGGAGCGACGACGAACGAGTGCACCGGACATACCGAGTGGCCGGACGGACGCGTCCACCACAGCGGCTTCACGACCGTTTTCGCGCCCAACACGAAGGTGCCGCACACCGTCGGCGGGATCGAGCACGACATCGACTACAACTCCCGGCAGGAGGGCAACAGCGCCACCGTCAAGACCTTCGCGGCAATCACGTCGCGCAGCCACCACAATGGGATGGTGGGCGTGGCGATGATGGACGGTTCGGTCCGCACGATCGAGGACGGTGTCGATCGCACCGTCTGGCGGGCCCTGAGCACCCGGGCCGGCGGTGAGGCCGTTTCACTGGAATAGGCCCGTTGCTTTCCCTCAGCCCGTGCCAGCCATAGACTGTGTCGTTCGACCCGACAAACCCAACGTACGAAAGGCACGATCCATGGATATCCTCGGCGAAATCTTGAAGCAGGTGCTCGAAGGCGCGGCGCAGCAGCAGGCACCCCAGCGGGCTCCGCAGCCCCAGCAGCGGCCCGCCCCGCAGCCGCCGGCGGGCATGCCATCACCCAACGACCTCACCGACATCCTGGGCCAGATCTTCGGCGGCGGCAGCGCGCAGAAGCTCCCCGATGTGGTGCGGCAATTCGAGGAGAAGGGGATGCGCGATCAGGTCGACTCGTGGGTTCGCACCGGGCCCAACAAGCCCGTCGATCGCCGGCAGATCGAGGACGTATTCGGTCAGCAGGAACTCGACAAGCTGTCCCGGTCCAAGGGCATCGACCGCGATCAGCTTGCCGACGTGCTGGCCAAGTACCTCCCCAAGATCATCGATGAGCTCACCCCGCAGGGGCAGCTGACGGGGCGGCGGTAGGCCGGGGTATACTCTGGGGAGACCGCCGTCGTCGGCGGTCTCCCTTATGGGTCGCTGGCGGATCATGCACCGAGATTTCCGCCTGTTGACCGTCGTCGTCGCGTGGTGTGCATTCGTGGTCTGCACGGATGTCGTACTGGCGGGCGACCCAAGACCCACGGCCGATCTTCCCGCAGGGGTCGCGACCCCGGTGGAGCGGCGACCATCCCGCCGCGCCCTGCGGCGGGCAGCCCGGCGTGGGCTGCCGATCGAGCCGGCAGCCGCTGAGCCGGCAGCAGCCCGGTTCGAGGAGACGCAACGACCAGCGGGAGGCGGAGCCATGCGGTCTGGAGAGCCGCTGGATGAACCCCCGACCGTCAGCATCACGGCCCCGCCGCCGATCTCCGTCGAATCGACGCTTTCCTCCCCCTTCCAGGCCGACGCGGAGAGCCGCCCGACGGTACATCGGGATCAGTCCTACGGCCCGGCCTCCGATCCACACCGGCGATTCGACATCCATCTCCCAGCCGGCTGTAACGGCGGGGGCATGCCGCTGGTCATCTGGATTGCAGGCGATGACTGGCAGGGAGGATCGAGGATCGACTGCCCAGTGACCTGGCTCGCGGAGAAGGGCTACGCCGTGGCCTGCATCAGCTACCGACCGAGCGATGCCGCCGTGTTCCCCGCGCAGCTCGACGATTGCCGCTCCGCGCTGGCGGCGCTGCTGCGCGACGCAGAAATCTGGGGGGTCGATCGCTCCCGCGTGTGCATGGCCGGCGCCGGGGCGGGAGGCCATCTTGCAGCACTCGTCGGATTCAGCCGGGCGGAGCCTCCCGGCGACACCGACGCCCAGCCGCCCGCCACGGTGGCCGCCGTCTGCGGCGTCGCCGCACCGTCTCAGCTCACCGCGCTCGGCGGCCCGAATGATCGCGCGTCGTCAGCCGCCAGTCGGCTCGTGGGCGGACCGCTGCCGGAGGTCCGCGAGGCGGCGCTCGCCGCCAGCCCGCTGACTCATGTCTCGACGGACGATCCCGCAACGCTGCTCGTGCACGGCACGAACGATGTGGTCGTTCCCGCCGACCAGGCAGTGCGGCTCGATCGCGCGCTTGCGGCCGCCGGCGTCGATCACACGCTCGTGATGCTCGATACGGGCCACACGATCCCGCTCGGTGAAGCAACCCCTGCCGCCGCCGAACTGTTGAGATTTCTCGACCGCGTGCTCGGCGCCGGCCGCCGCCCCGAGCCGCCATCGCCCTGACGCGGACGGCGGTGCGGTGCTTCAGGATTTCCGCGGGGCGACGGACGACCGCGTTCACCCGCACGACCGCGTCATGCGGTTCACTCCGCCTTCCCCGCGGGCTTTATGCAGTCGGCGCGAGGCTGCGTCGATACCTGTCTTTGTGCCGGAACGGCAGGTTCTTCCGAGCTCTCGGCGGGTCTCTCCGCCGGTTCCGTGCCGTCATCGATCATCCATCATCATTCGCCCAGCGCCCGGAGTGTCACGTCGCCATGCCCAATCGTCGCCGCAAGCCCACCACCGCCGTGCAGAACCCCCTCGAGACGTACCTCCGGGAAATCAACGAGACGTCGCTCCTCTCCGCCGACGATGAGAAGCGGCTCGCCCGCGCCATCGCCAACGGCGACGCCTCGGCTCGCGACCACATGGTCCGCGCCAACCTGCGGCTCGTGGTGAACATCGCGCGGGGCTACGCCAACCGCGGCCTGCTGCTGCCCGATCTGATCGAAGAGGGCAACCTCGGCCTGCTGCGTGCCGTCGAGGGTTTCGATCCCGACATCGGCACCCGGTTCAGCACCTACGCGAGCTACTGGATCAAGCAATCGATCAAGCGGGCACTCATCAACTCCGGCAAGGCGATCCGCATCCCGGCCTACATGGTCGAGCTGCTCTCGAAGTGGCGGCGGGCCACGGCCCGGCTCTCCGACGCCCTCGGCCGTGTGCCGACACCCGAGGAGGTGGCCCGGAGCCTCGGCCTCGCCCGCAAGAAGCTGCCGATCATCAAGAAGGCGATCCACGTGCATCAGGCCGCCCCGCAGACGGAGCAGCCCGAGGGCAGCTGGTCGCTCGGGGAGCTGATTCGCGACGAAAACGCGAAGTGTCCGGCCGAGGTGCTGCTCGACGCCGACACGCTGCGGCACGTGATGCGACGGATCGATGCCCTCGACGAGCGGGCCGCCACGATCATCCGCCTGCGGTTCGGGCTCAAGGGGGCCGAGCCGATGACGCTCAAGGAGATCGGCGGCGTGCTGGGCCTGACCCGCGAGCGGGTGCGACAGATCGAGTCGGAGACGCTCGCGGCACTCGCCGCGGAAATCGACGGAGTCCCACGGGCCACGATCAAACTGCGGCGGGGCGCCTGATCCTCCTGCCAACGGAGCTACCTCATGGATCTCACCGCACACATCCGCCCGATCCCCGACTTCCCGAAGCCGGGCATCCTGTTCCGTGACATCACGCCGCTGCTGGCCGACGCCGCGGCCTTCGCGGAGGCGATCGGGCGGATGGCCGAGCCATGGCGGGGGGCAAGGCTCGACGCCATCGCTGCGGTGGAGGCCCGGGGCTTCCTGTTCGCGGGGCCGTTGGCACTCGCGCTCGACGTCGGCGTGGTGCCGGTGCGGAAACCGGGCAAGCTGCCCGCCGAGACGATCGCCCACGAGTATGAGCTCGAGTACGGCCGCGACCGGCTCGAGATGCACGCGAACGTACTGCGGCCCGGCTCGCGGGTGCTTGTGGTGGACGACGTGCTCGCCACGGGGGGCACGGCCGTGGCCTGCATGCGGCTCATCGAGGCGGGGGGCGGCGAGGTCGTGGGAGCCGCGTTCCTCGTGGAGATCGAGCCCCTCGGCGGCCGCGAGCGGCTCGCGCCGCATAGGGTGGAGAGCGTGCTCGTATACTGATTCGAACTCCGATCACACGACTCGTTCGGGGCTGCCCGTGCCGTCGAGCCGGCGTAGGTGACCAGCGCAGCCCGGAGGGCGGAGCGCAGGCACCTCCGAGTGAGCGGAGGGCATGGATGCCCGCAGCGAACGTCCGGGCGAGACGGCACGGGCAGCCCCGAACTCCACTGACGCGATCATGACACGTTCCCGAGTCGTCGTCGCGATGTCGGGGGGTGTCGATTCGAGCGTGGCGGCGGCGCTGCTCGTGGAGCAGGGCTACGAGTGCGTCGGCGTGTTCATGCGGCAGGGGAAGCCGGAGGATCCCGGGGGCGGGCTGCCGATCGTGGAGCCTGCGCGGAGCGGCCATCAGGGCTGCTGCAGCGTGGCTGATGCGCTGGATGCCCGGCGGGTGGCCGACCGCCTCGGGATTCCACTCTATCCCCTCGATCTCACGGCGGATTTTGGCCGCATCATCGACTACTTCGCCGCCGAGTATGGCCGCGGCCGCACGCCGAACCCGTGCGTGCGGTGCAACTCGTGGCTCAAGTTCGGCCGCCTCTTTGAGCACGCCGACGCCATCGGCGCGACGCATGTCGCCACGGGCCACTACGCCCGGCTCGCGCTCGATGCCACCGGCCGGCCGCGGCTCTCGCGCGGCCTGGAACGGGCTCGCGACCAGTCGTACGTGCTTTTCGAGGTGCCCCACGACCGCCTCGCGCGGATGCTGCTACCAGTAGGCGGCCTGCCAAAGGCGGAGGTGCGGGCCCGCGCGGCATCGCTCGGCCTCGTCACGGCCGACAAGCCCGACAGCCAGGAAATCTGTTTTGTGCCCCCAGGACAGCATGCCGGGCTCGTGGCCAGCAGGCTCGGCGGGTCGCGGGCCGGTGAGATCATCGATGCGAGCGGCCGAGTACTCGGCCGGCATCCCGGCATCGAGCACTTCACGGTCGGCCAGCGGGAGGGTCTCGGCATCGCGACGGGTGAGCGGCTCTATGTGATCCGGATCGAGCCCGACCACTGCCGGATCGTGGTCGGGCCGCGCGAGGCAGTTCCGGAAACGCACCTGCTGGCGTCCGAGGCCACGTGGATCGACATTGCCCCCACCGAACCCTTCGAGTGCCTCGTGCAGTGCCGCGCCCAGCGGCCAGCGGCCCCGGCGGTCGTCACCCCTCTTTCTGACAACCGATTCACCGCCCGCTTCACCGGGGGCTCGGAAGCCTCCCCCGGCCCGATCTCCCCCGGGCAACCCGCCGTCTGCTACGCCGGCGACATCCTCCTCGGCGGCGGCTGGATCGAGGGCTAAACACCCCGCATTCCGACGGGGGCTGCCCGTGCCGTCGAGCCGGCGTTGCTGACCAGCGCAGGCAGGATGCCGAAGCGCAGGCAGCATCGAGTGAGCGGAGGCCAGGATGGCCGCAGCGAACGTC